>JANLSI010000804.1:0-1918 GCA_031362345.1 Pseudomonadota bacterium | reverse complement strand
AAGAAGTGGCATCGATGGTCGCCTATCTGGCCAGCGACGAAGCGAGCTTCGTCACCGGCCAGGTGATCAGCGTCAACGGCGGCAGCACGATGCTGTGAGCACCCAGCCACCCGTCGCGTCGGGTTTAATCGACGTTCATACCCACGTCGTGCCGGCCAGTTTCCCTGCCCCTCCCGCGCCGGCGCACAATCCGCGCTGGCCGTGTATGTGTCTGCGCGACGCCGACCAAGGCGTCATTGAATTTGCCGGCAAGGCTTTTCGCGAACTCGATGCCCGTTCTTGGCACGTGAGCCGTCGTATCGAGGACATGGACAGGGAGGGCATCGCGGCGCAGGCGCTGTCGCCGATGCCGGAGTTGCTGTCCTATTGGTTCACACCCGGCGACGGGCTGGATCTGGCGCGCTATGTGAATCATCAGATTGCCGAGATGCTGGCGTGTGCGCCGTCACGCTTCCATGGTCTCGGTATGGTGCCCCTGCAGGACGTGGCGTTGGCCGCGGGCGAACTGGTGCGTTTGAAGAACGACGGCTTCGCCGGCGTACAGATCGGCAGCAATATCAATGGTGCGTTCCCAGGCGAAGCGTGCTTCGATGATTTTTTTGCCGAATGCGCGCAGCTGGGCTTAGCGGTCTTCGTGCACGCGCTGCATCCCATCGGCGCTGAGCGCTTGCAGGCTTTCCCGGACCTTGTGCCCTTCGCGGCTTTCCCGCTCGATACCGGCCTGGCCGCCATGACGCTGATCCGCGCCGGCTTACTCGAACGCTATCCGCAGTTGCGCATCGGTTTCAGCCACGGTGGCGGCGCAGTGGTGCCCTTGACCCATAGGCTTAAGCAGGGCTGGTTGAGCAGTGATGGTTTCAACGGGCTATTGCCCCATGCGCCTCAACACTATGCGGCGCGCTGTTTCTACGACAGCCTGGTCTATGACACCGACTATCTGGATTACCTCGCCACCCGCTTCGCGCCGGGGCAGATTTTCGCCGGCACGGATTATCCCTATGCCATCCAGCAGGCGGATGTGGTCGGATTTTTGGATGGCAGTGCGCACTGCGCGCGGCCGAGTACAAACCAAGCGGCGCGTCGATTCCTCGGCATCGAAGGCTGATTGAGATTGCCACGAGGCAGCGAGCGCGGTGTCGCGCTCGCTGCGCTTATGCCCCAGCGTTGACCCTCTTTAGATTCTTGCGCGTCGACGCAAACCGATGATGCCGAGCAGGGCTGAGCCGAGCAAGGGCAGGCTTGCCGGCACCGGCACCGCCGTCACGCTCACCAATTGCTCGGAGAACTCCGGCACGCGCAGTTGCACATCGAGATGCTTGTCTTCCAGGATCAGCCCGAAACCACGGGCGTAGTACTTGTAGCCCTGGCCGGGATCGATCTCCGAACCCTCCCACACCAACAGCACGTCATGAAAAGTGCCGAAGTCGACGATCACTTGATCAAGAAGCCCTTGGGTGCGGGCCTGATCGACGGCGTGATCAGCGTCAGCCTTCTCCTGATAGTAATTCACGCCCAGGGAGGTATCGGCCGGCATCTGGAAACCCGGATGCGCGCCGTTCACGCCGGCTCGCCAGGAGCTGGCCGAGTGGGTGCCGATCAAATTGTCTGCGCCGTCATAGATGTAGTTGGTGACGTCTTCGCCCATGTACCAGACGTTGCCCTGGGTGTCCTGGGCGAAATGGTCGAAGGTGTCCTCGATCAGGAGTCCCCCAGCAATGGCGCGGTCGAGACGGGTAGTGGTTTGCACACCGAGAATAACCGGGCCGGAAGACGGTGCGTGGAATTCAAAGGCCTCGACGATCGGATCGCCGTCTTCGTCCACGGTGTGGCCCTCATAACGATAGGTCGAGGTGGTCAGCAAGGGGAAATAGGGGTGATTGATAGCAGCACCGGGGATGAAGCTGGCGGCCGAAAAATC
>JANLSI010000802.1:0-2823 GCA_031362345.1 Pseudomonadota bacterium | reverse complement strand
CCAGGGCGGCGGACATGCCAACGCGGCAGGCGCGACGTTGCCGCGATCGGTGCAAAACTTTGGAGACGCGGTGACCTATCTTCGAAAATGTCTCCAGCCCACGACGCACGGGCCTGAGAGCCTCACCAATCTGGGAAGCCTCCTGGATTCACTCCCGATCAGCCGGCTGTGATCTGGTGCTTTGACGCGGGGAAAAATTCCGCCCTCGGCTGCCCCGGCGATTTGTGAAGGAGGGCGGAACTTCACTCGCCTACAACTGACGGTCAACCGTCGATCAACGGTTGCCGTCATTTCCCTGGCTTGTCTGCACCCGATCGGAAAGAAGCGGTTTGCCTGCGACCGGCAGAAGCGGCTTGCTGGCTTTGTGCCATAATCCAGGCCGGCCTCGCCCAACATCTCATCCATGCATTTTTCACCCACAGCCAACGGGTTGCCGTAGCGATGTCACGCGTTCTCGCCATTGCCAATCAGAAAGGCGGCGTCGGCAAAACCACCACCAGTATCAATCTGGCGGCCTCGCTGGCGGCCATCAAACGGCCGACTCTGCTTATCGATCTCGACCCGCAGGGTAATGCGACCATGGGCAGCGGCGTCGACAAGCGCAAGTTGTTCCGCTCCAGTTACGATGTGCTGATGGGCGATAGCAGCATCGAAGACGCACTGGTGACCGAGGTGGCGGCCGGCTACCACCTGTTGCCAGGCAACGGTGATCTGACCGGGGCGGAAGTGGGCTTGCTGGAGGAACTGGGGCGCGAAATGCGCCTGCGTCAGGCGCTGGCAAGCTTGCGGGAACGCTACACCTACATCGTCATTGACTGTCCGCCGTCTTTGAACATGCTGACCGTCAACGCCCTGGTCGCGGCCGACGCGGTGGTGATCCCGACCCAGTGCGAGTATTTCGCGCTGGAGGGTCTGTCGGCGCTGCTTGACACCATCGAAAAGATACGTCGATTCCTCAATCCGGCACTCCGGGTCGAAGGCCTGTTGCGCACCATGTTCGACCCGCGCAACAATCTCTCCAACGACGTTTCCCGCCAGCTGCTTGAGCATTTCGGCGACAAGGTCTATCGCACCATCATTCCACGCAACGTACGCCTGGCCGAGGCACCCAGCCACGGCTTGCCGGCGTTGATCTACGATAAATCCTCGAGCGGCGCGCTAGCCTATCTGGCGCTGGCCGGCGAGATGCTGCGCCGCGAAGAGGCGAGCGCGGCCTGAGCCGCGTAGAACAGGGGTACAGGGCGGCCATGACTATCAAGAAGCGCGGACTCGGACGCGGTCTCGACGCCTTACTGGGGCTGGGCGCTGACCAGGTCGCCATCGAAGAGTCCAACGGCGACCAATTGAAAATGGTGCCGGTCGACTTGATACAGCGCGGCCAATACCAGCCGCGCCTCGACATCAAGAGCGACAGCCTGCAGGACCTGGCCGATTCGATCAAAGCGCAGGGTGTGGTTCAACCGGTCGTGATCCGCCCTATCGGCGACGGCGGACGCTACGAATTAATTGCCGGCGAACGGCGCTGGCGGGCCACACAGTTGGCCGGTCTCGGCACCATTCCGGCCATCATCAAACGCGTGCCAGACGCCCAGGCGATGAGCATCGCGCTCATCGAAAACATTCAGCGCGAGCAATTGAATCCGCTCGAGGAAGCGCTGGCGCTCGAACGTCTTATTCGCGAATTCAGCATGACCCATCAGGACGTCGCCGAGGCCATCGGCCGTTCGCGTGCGGCAGTCAGCAACCTGCTGCGGCTGCTGGAACTGGAAGCACCCTGCCGCGAGATGTTGGAGCGTGGCGATCTGGAAATGGGTCATGCGCGCGCCTTGCTCGGCCTGGCCGGGGCAACACAGGTGGAAGCCGGTCGCAAAATTGCAACTGCGGGTCTGTCGGTACGTGAGGCCGAAGCATTGGTGCGGCGCCTGAAAGGCGAGCGAGGCGACAAGCCAGCGGCGGCCAAACGCGAGGTCGACCCCAATGTCCGGCAACTTGAGCAATCGCTCTCGGAGCGGCTCGGCGCCCACGTTGCGATCCGCCCCGCGACAGGCGGCAAGGGCACACTGGTCATTCACTATGGGTCGCTCGACGAACTCGACGGCATCCTCGCGCACATCAAATAGAAAACTTTTCGTAACTTAGGCTTGCCGCGCTGCGGCATGAGCGGCTAAACTCGCCCGGTTTACGCCGGCAGAAGATAGCGTGCTCACCCGTCAGCGCCCTCGAGACCAAGCGCATGGCTCGTTGCGCGAGCGTGCGCGGCACGCCATGAATAAGCTGCTCGTCGGGCAATTGCTGGCGGCCTTGACGCTGACGCTGGGACTTACGCTGTGGCCTGGTTTGGCTGCGGCCTATTCGGCCATGGTCGGCGCGTTCATCGCGCTCGTGCCCAATTATTTTTTGGCCGCGCGACTGATGCGGCGTAAACCTGGCGCAACGCCGAGCGAGTCGTTGCGTGGAATTTATACGGGGGAATTCCTCAAAATCGCCTTCACTGTCGCGTTGTTCGTGATTGCGATTAGGCTGCTGGATGTCGTGTTTCTGATCGTTGTTGCGAGCTATCTCGCAATGGTCGCAACCAATGGGCTGGCGCTGCTGTTCATCGATGTCGGTGAGCAGCCACAGTCACCGACACCCGGCGCGGGTTCCTTTCTGTAAGGGCGATAGCAAGAAATTCGGATAGCGTCAATGTCATCGGGATCACCGGCCGAATATATCGGTCATCACATTCAGAATCTGACCTACGGTCGTCTGCCCGACGGTGCGCTGGGTTTCGCCGAAAATGCAGCAGATGCCAAGGCCATGGGCTTCATGGCGATCAATGTC
>JANLSI010000761.1:0-3898 GCA_031362345.1 Pseudomonadota bacterium | reverse complement strand
CCTCATCGACGTGTTCACTTACCATGGCTTTTACATCGAGAGCGCCGTCGACGGTAACGACGCTTGGCATAAGGCCCAGCGTGGCCCCCATGATTTGATCCTGCTCGATGTCATGTTGCCCGGCATGGATGGCTTCGAGATCTGTCGGCGCATACGCGCACGCGATCGCGAACAAGCCATCATCCTGCTCACCGCACGCAGCACCGATGACGATGTCATCCACGGCTTGTCGCTGGGCGCCGATGATTACGTCGCCAAACCCTTCTCCATCGCCGAATTGGTCTTGCGCGTGAATGCGGTCTTACGCCGCGCGCGCGTGCTACCGGGCGCCAGTCAAGTTCTCGAACTGGGGGACGGATTGGTGGTTGATCCCAGCAATCTGATCGGTCGTCGCGACGCTCAGGACCTTGTTTTCACACGCCGCGAAATGGACGTGCTGCAGTATCTGCACGCCCATGCCGAACGCGCAGTGTCGCGCGAAGAACTGCTGCGCAAAGTATGGGGTTATGCCAATGCGCTGGAACTCGAAACCCGCACGGTCGACATTCACATTGCCAAGCTGCGCCGTAAGATTGAGCGCGACGCGGCGACGCCGCAGGTGCTGCTGACAGTGCGCGGTGCCGGTTATCGGCTGATGCAGGCATGACGCCGCTGGTCAAACTGCGGCTGGCACTGGCCTTGTTCTTCCTGGCCTTGGCCGTGCCCGCAGTGGCCCTGATCTATCAAGCCTATCTGCGTCTGCAGTGGGAGACTTTTCACCAACACCAAAGCCTCGCCGAAGCATTCGCGGGTCGCGTCGATCAAAGCTTGCGTGATTTGATGCGGGTAGAAGATGCGCGCAGCTTTACCGAATACAACTTCTTCAACGTCGTCGCACCCAGCAGCGCTAGCCTGCTGCAACGCTCGCCGCTGGCGATCTATCCGCCGCCCGCCAGCGTGCCGGGCTTGGTCGGCCATTTTCAGGTCGATACCCAGGGCGTATTCAGTACGCCCTTTGTAGCGCCGGTCGAGATCGACGACGCAGGCGCCGCAATCGACCCACAGGAACGTCAGCGCCGCCAAGCATTGGCGGCGCGCATGCAAGAAATTCTTGCCGCCAACCGCCTGCTCAGCGCCGGGGCAGGGGACAAGCAACGCTACCCAGCCGCGACCGCGTCACCGGTCGAACGCCAGGAGCAGGCGCTGATCGAGCGCGATGATGGACAACTCAGCGGCGCCGCGCCGGCGGCAGTCTCGGCCGATGCGCCACCTGCCCAAGTGGCCTTTGATAGCTTGAACGAAGCCGCCTCCAACCGCTTATCGTCATTGCCCAGCTTGGCCGTCAACAAGCTGGGTCGGGTCGATGACTTGAAACTGGAGCAGCAGTTTCAGGGCAAGGCGGTGATGGCCGACGCGGAAAAGAAGGATCAAGTCGAGCAGGCCGCGAAGGCCAAGCGTAGCTTGCGCAAAGAGGCCAGCGTGCAGTATGAGTTGCGTCCTCGCGCTGCGACCACGGCGCTCACGGATGAACGCCGAAGGACGAATAATGCATTGCGCATCCGCACCTTCGAAAGCGAAGTGGATGGCTTTGAAACCAGTCTGCTCGATAGCGGCGAACTGGTCGTGTTCCGCAAAGTGTGGCGCGACGGCCAACGTTATGTGCAGGGTCTGCTCATTGATCGCGAGCGCTTTTTCGCGGCCCTGGCCACCGCACCCTTCGATGCCAGCGCACTGGCCCACAGCAGCGCGCTGCTGGTGGCGCGACGCGGCGAAGTGCTGGCCCGCGATGCGGGTACCGCGTCGCGGGCCTACGATACGGCGGGCGAACTACGCGGCACCTTGCTCTATCAATCGCGTTTGTCTGCACCCTTCAGCGATTTTGAATTGGTCTTCAGTGTCACGCGCTTACCGGCTGGGCCGGGGGCGGTAGTCATCGGCTGGCTGGCAGCGGTATTGGCCTTGGTTTTATGCGGCGGCACCGCGCTCATGTATCGCCTCGGCGCACGCCAGCTGGCCCTCGCACGCCAACAACAGGAATTCATCGCCGCTGTCAGTCACGAACTGAAAACACCGCTGACCTCGATCCGCATGTATGGCGAAATGCTGCGCGAAGGCTGGGCACCGGAGGGCAAGCGCCAGGAATACTACAGCTTCATCCACGATGAAGCCGAACGCCTTACCCGTCTGATTAACAATGTGCTCAATCTGGCGCGCATGACGCGCAACGAACTCAAGGTCGATTTGCGCGGTGTGACGGTGGCGCAGCTGGTGGATCTACTGCATTCCAAGCTCGGCTCGGTGGTCAGCCATGCCGGGCGCCGCTACGAGTTGAACGTCGCGGCCGGGCTTGCTGAGCAAGTGGTAATGGTTGATCTAGATTGCTTTACGCAGGTGTTTTTGAACCTGATCGACAACGCACTGAAATTCACCGGCGGCGAGCAGGCCTTGCAGATTAGCGTGCGGAGCGACGCCGAGCGCGACATCGAATTTGCCGTACGGGATTTCGGGCCGGGCATCCCCAAGGATCAGCTGGAGCGCATCTTCGCGCTGTTCTATCGCGGCGAGAACGCCCTGACCCGCGCCACCGCCGGCACCGGCATCGGACTGGCCCTGGTCAAGCGGCTGGTCGAGGTGATGCATGGCCGCATCGCGGTAGTGAACCGTCAGCCGGGCGCGGAGTTTCGCGTGCTGTTGCCGTTCGCCGCTTGCAGCGTGACCTTAACCGGCGCAGTCAGTGCCGACAGGCTGCGGTCGAGCGCGTAAAGCTCGAAGAAATAGCGATGCCGCCCGATCGGCGGGCACGGGCCGCGTACGCACTAGCCGCGCTCAGCGCCAGTCCAGTGCTGAATAGGTCACGCTTACCACATCAAATCGTCCGGCACTTTGTAATCGGCATAGTCGGGATCTTCGAGGATGTCCGGCTCGGTGCCGTCGCGCAGCACCAGCAGCGTCCGCGCGTCGCGTGCGGCAATGCGTTGCGCAGTCTCGCGCGTCACTACCGCGAAGGCTTCGCGAAAGCGCACCACGCCCAAGCTGCCCTTGACCAACGCCACGTGCTGATCGGCGGTCACGTAAATCTTCTTGATCTTGCCCTTCACGACAAAACGGAACGGGGTTTCGCCCTCCTTAGTCGAAACGCGCTGGCTGTCGATGATCTGTTCAAGCTGCACGATCACCGCGCGGCGCTCGCGATCAGCTTGGCGCTGACGATTGAGCTCGCGATCCCGTGCGGTCTTGTCCGCCTGCGCCTGCTGCGCTTCGAGCTGCGCGGGCGTGGGTGCGGCGGCCTTGGCCTTAGGCTGCTGGCGGGCCTGCTTGTGTTTCTGCTTGTCGGCCTGGTGGACCTGCTTCTGTTGCACCAGACCGGCCGCCAACAATTGTTCTTTGAGAGATTTGCTCATCGGACTTTTCCGTCATGAATGGGCTCGGCGCCGACTCAAGGCCGGTTCGCCACCAGGGCATCGTCTATTAACTGCCGCCATTGCGGCATCACCGGCAGTTCGTAGCCGGGATTATTGGCCCAGATCGATTCCAGCGTGACGCGCGCAGTGCGCGGCGGCGCGCCCAAGGCGCGAACACGATACACAAACACAAAGGCCGATGCGCGCGAGCCCGCGTAACAGTGCACCAACACCCGCTTACCTTGAAATTGCGTCATCGCGGCCAGAAAACGCTCGACATCGGCCACGGGCGGATGATCCCAGTCGACCGGAATATGAACATAGGCCATGCCGAGGGCAGCGACCACCTGTTGCTCGTCGGGCAAGGCACCGGGATCGGTGACCGGCGCGAGATTGATGACGGCCTCGACACCGGCCGCGCGGATGGCGGGAAACTGTTCGCGGGTCGGCTGACCGGAGGACATCAGTTGCGGCGAATATTCGTAGTATTTGACCAGCTCAAGCAGACCGACCAGTTC
>JANLSI010000760.1:0-8525 GCA_031362345.1 Pseudomonadota bacterium | reverse complement strand
TCGACACTCTTCGCCACCACCTGTTTGAGTTCAGGATCGGCGAGAAAGGCATTCGGCAAGCGGCATTTGAAATCGACGTCGTCGGGGTCGTCACCGCGGGCAAGGGCTGCGGTCCGTGCACGGTCGAAAATCTGGTCGTTGCAAGATAGTTCGATGGGCGTCGGCGCGCGTGACGACTCGCTGTAGTTGGCGTACACGCTGTTGTCCTTAGCGACTTCATAGGTCGCCCCAACGCTGGGATTGAAGCGCGCATAAGCGTGGCTGCCGTTCAATTCGGGTCGCGCCGCCGAACGGTCACTGATCTTGACCGCCGTAGCGTTGTAGCGTCCGCCCGCCGTGACGGTGAGACCTGCGCTCAGGTTAAAAGAATCCAACACATAGATACTCCAGGTGCCAGTGCTGGTATCGACATTGGTCGCTTCGCGGCTGAGAAATGCACCGAGACCCAGCCCGGTGGTGCTGCGCGTGATCGGGTCCATGTCCGACAACTCTGTGACTGAATTGAAGCGCGCTTCGCCACGCCCGTAGCCGGCGCCGACTACCAGGAAATTGCCACGCCCGAATAGGTCGCGCTGTATTGAGCCCTGCACGTCCAGACCGTAACTTTGCTGATCGCGCGCGCTGGTCGTGTTGATGGCAGTGTCGCCGATGCGGCGGGTGCCGGTCAGGCTTGAGGTCAGGTCGTCCAGATTAAAGACTTGGCCAGCCGGCCCAAGCCGTGCGTTGAGCGCCGCTTGCAGTGCCACCGGATCGGCAACACCCAGGGTATTGTTGGAACAGATGGCCTCACTATCCAGACCGAGCGCCTGCAGCGCATCGTCTTCGATGCCTTCCAGCAGGAAGCGCCCGCTGCCGAGTTCGCAAGCCAGCAGATCGGCGACGTCACCGTTGAAGGACGCCGTCTGGATGTCGCGATAGTAGCTGGTGGCCGCGAGCTTGGTGCCTTCGCCCAGCCCGTACTCGCCATTGAGTGTGAAGCCGACAATCTCGTTTTTGGTGATGTCTGGTGCGGTGAAAATCGCTTCGCGATCGAGAGCCACAAGCCCGATAGGCGCGGCACCGTTGCCGGTCAAATCGGTATTGCCATATTGAAAACCCAAATCCAAACTCGAACCCACGCCACGATAGCTGGCCGCGCTATAGACATTGACGGCGTGGGAGCCGGACAAGTCGCGCCAGCCATCTTCATCGAAATAATCGACGTTGACGTAGTAGCCGAGCGTGCCGTTGTTGCCGCCGCTCTCGCTGCTGGTCTCGGCGCGTGCCCAAGACCCGCCGGCGGCTTTCAACTCGTGGCCCCGGAAGTTGAAACCGTTTTTCATTTCGATGGACAAGCTGCCGCCCAGGGTATTAAGGCCATAGAGTGGATTGCTGCCGCCGATGAGCGTAATGCTATTGATGGCCGAATCGGGCAAGAGATCCCAGTTCACCGCATCGCCCAAGGGCTCGTTGACGCGCACACCGTTCTGGAAGACCGCGATACCCTGCGCCAGACCGAGCAGTGGCGAGGCGGTATAACCGCGGTATTGCACATCGGGCTGGAGCGGATTGCTCTGGGCAGAATTGATACTGACACTGCCGAGATGCGCGCCGAGGTAGTCGGTGAGATCGCTCGCCTGGGCGCGCCTGAAGGCATCGGCGTCGGCCGACTGCACGGTGAACGGCAGCGTATCGGCCTGCAGACGTGTGGCCGCGCCGGGTGCCGGCGCCACCACCACGATTTCGTCATCGAAGCCTGCACCTTCCGCGGCCATGGTCGTAGTCGGCGCGCTAGCACCAAGCAGACTACAGGCGACCAAACTCAGGTAATGCGGTAGGTGCGACGTCATGGGGTTGGTGCCATGCCAGAGGAAGACAGCGGCGAGCCATTGTCGGGGCTGGTGGCGCCGCCGGCAGCGAGCAATTCCCCTTCCCGTCACCTGCATCACTGCCGTGTCGCGGTCGGCGCTTCAGGCCTTGACCAGACCGTGCCGTATCGCGAGCCGCGTCAGTTCGGAAGTCGTTTCGACCTCAAGCTTGCTCTTGATTTGTGTCGCGTAGTTGGCCACGGTCTTGCAGCTCAGCGCCAATCGATTCGCCACCCTGTTGACGGTCAGACCCTCGGCCAGCAAACACAGGATCTCGAACTCGCGGGTCGACAAGGCCAGCAACGGCGAGTCACTGCCCTTAGTCTTCTGAACCGCGAGTCGCTGCGCGATGTCGGGATCGATATAGATATTGCCGCTCGCAATCTGGCGCACCGCCTCCACCAGCACCAGCTGCGCGCTGCGCTTGCCGATGTAACCGCGCGCGCCGGCCTGGAGCGCCTGCTCCACGAACAAGGTGTCCGCGTGCATGCTGAACACCAGCACCCGCGCGTCGCTTTGACGCGCGACGATGCGACGGATGGCCTCGATGCCGCCAATACCAGGCATGCTCAAGTCCATGATCACCACGTCCGGCGCGTGCTCGATGAACTGCCGGCAGGCGGCCTCACCGCTCTCGGCTTCGGCAATGACGCGCAGATCTCCCTGGTTTTCGAGCAGGGCCTTGCAGCCCGCTCGGACCACCGCGTGATCGTCTACCAGCAGGATGCGCATGGGATTAGCCAACAGCGGTCTCCGTTTCGATCAGCATCGCCAGTGGTGCTTGAGCGCGCAAGCGCAAGCCGATGCCAGGCGCAAGCGGCCGACGGCAGCGTGTCGAGGGCGCGTCGTCGCTTAATGATCCGGAAGGGTGCCACGCTTGGCGTAGGCGGCCTCCTGATCTTTCGAAGCTTCGGCTTGGTATTTATCCTTCCACTCGGCATAGGGCATGCCATAGACCTGCTCACGCGCCTGTTCGTAGTCCATGGTCACACCGCGCGTCTCGGCCTCGGCGCGGTACCATTTGGACAGACAGTTGCGGCAGAAGCCGGCGAGGTTCATCAGATCGATGTTCTGTACCTCGGTGTGCTCGCGCAGGTAGTCGCGCAGGCGCCGAAAAGCCGCCGCTTCGATTTCGAGTTCTGTTCGTGAGTCCATCGTCGTTCACCTGACTTTTGCGGAATTGAATGTGCAGACGAGGGGCTGGCATCTCAACACCAGCCACCCGAGGTCTTAGCTCTCATCGCCGCGCAAACCATATTTATCCATACGATAGCGCATCGCCATGCGTGTGATACCGAGCCGGCGTGCAGCTTCCGAAACGTTGCCGCCACTACCCTTCAGCGCGCGCGCGAGCATGGTCTTCTCGAGTTGCTCAAGCGTCATGTCCTCCAGCGCGAGAGCCGGCACCGACGGCGATTCGGCCGGCCCGTCGGCCAGCGCCAACGCCGTCTCGTCGATCACCCCGCCGCCGCACAGCAACACTGCACGTTCGATGACATGGCTCAATTCGCGCACGTTACCTGGCCACCCATAGGCACGCAGACGTTGCAGCGCGAGCGGCGAAAATCGCGTGCTCGGGGCAGCGTAGCGCCGCGCAATCTCGGTGAGAAAATGTGCGGCGAGCAGATCGATGTCGCCACCCCGGGTGCGCAGCGGTGGCAGTTCGAGTGTGAGTACTTTCAGACGGAAATATAGATCAGCGCGCAACGCGCCACTCGCCACCATGTCGTTGACCGGCCGATTGGTGGCAGCGATGAACCACGCCTGGGTGCGGTGTTCCTGACTGCTGCCGATGCGGCGCAGGGTGCGACGTTCCAACACCGCCAACAGCTTGGCCTGGAGTTCAAGCGGCAGCTCACCGACTTCGTCGAGGAATACCACGCCGTCCTCGGCCGCCTCGATAAGACCGGTCCGCTCGCTCAGGGCGTGGGTGAACGCGCCTTTGATGTGGCCGAACAGCTCGGCTTCGATCAAGTCTTTCGGCAAGGCCGCGCAATCGACATGCACGAAAGGCCGCGCGCTGCGGGCCGAACCCTGATGCAGCAGGCGCGCAGCGACGTCTTTGCCGGTGCCGGTCTCGCCGGTGATGAGTACCGTCGGAGCTTGCGGGCCGGCGGCGCCGACCAGACTGGCGATCCGCGTGACCTGCTGGCGGACTTGTTCGATGGCCGCAGACGTACCGAGCAATTGCGCGCGCTCTGACTTCAGGCTCTCACGCGTGCGCGAATATTCCAGCTGGCGACCGAGTGCGGCATGGGCCAGGACTTTCTCAATATTCAGACGCAGCTCTTCGAGGTCGATGGGCTTCTTGAGATAATCCGAGGCCGCGAACTTCATCGCCGCGACCGCATCCTCGATCTCGCCATAGGCGGTCATCACGATCACTGGTAGCGGGCTGCGCAGGCGCAGGGCTTGCAGATAGTCGAGACCGGAGCCGTCCGGCAAACGCATGTCGAGCAACACCAGATCGGGCTCGGCGGCGGCCATCTGCGCCGCCGCCGACGCCAGCGTGCCGGCATGCGCGCAGCGATACCCGGCCTTTTCCAGATGACGGATCACGGCCTTGGCAAACAAGGCTTCGTCATCAACCACCAACACACGGGTAGCTATCGCCGGCACATCGGCGTGCATGCCCTCGATGTCGTGTATGACTGCCATGGGCTCATTCTAGCCGCGTTGCCGGCGCGCGGATGACCACTTCGGTACCGCGACCCGGCTCGGCATGAAACTCAAGACGGAAGTCGTGGGTGTGGCAGATCTTAAAGGCGATGGGGATGCCGAGTCCGGTACCGAAGCGCTTGGTGCTGGGGCCCGGTGTTAGCTCGCTGGGCTCGGGGCGAAACGGAATGCCGCCGGCCTCATCGCGGATAGTGATCTGCACTTCGTCATCGTGCTGTTGGACCGCCAGCCACAAAGTGGCGCCGGCGGACGAGGCTTCGACGGCGTTGTTGAGCAGTCCATAGAGCGCCTGCTCCATCAGATCCCGATCAGCATCGATGGTCGCCTGCTCGTCCCAGTGGCCATGGGCGCAATGCAGACCGTGCTCGACGATGTGTGCCCCCAGCAATCGTTCTACTGCCGCCAGCAGTTCACAGGCATGCACCGGCTGGCGACGCGGCTTAAGCGGGTGCAGATAAGACACCAGCGCCGTCACCCAGCGGCCGAGCCGGTCGACGGTGTCGATGATGGCGGTGCGGATTTCGCTCAGCTCAGTCGCACTCTCAGAGCCATCCAGCAGTTGCGCATTGGCGCGGATCGCCGCCAGCGGATTGCGGATGTTGTGAGCAATCACCGGGATCAGGCCGCCCTGCGCTGCCTGGCGCTCTTGATCGAGCAGCGCGTGCTGACTCTTGTCCAGTTCGGCCGCCATGCGATTGATGCCTTGGGCGAGCTCGCGCATTTCGGCCACGCCGGCCTCCTGCAACAGCCCATCGCGGCGACCGTGACTGATGGCGCGTGTGCCGGCCAGGACGGCCTGCATCGGCTGCACAAAACCGCGCGTCAGCCGACGCCGCGACAGCAGCAGCAAGCCGACGCCGATCAATACCGGCACGCTAAGCGCCCACGGCGCGATCGCAAGCCGTTGCCCGACCTTGCGGTTCTGCGCGGCTATCTGCTGGGCGATGAGTCCGTTGAAGATTTCAAACGCAGATTCGAAATCGGCGACAAAACGGCGCTCGAACGCCGGGTCGAGCAACTTGGCCCGCACCAGCCGCTTCAAGGCATAAGGGTCGGCCAGCGTCGCACGCAAGTTGGCCTGCAGCAGACTGAAGGCGGTCTGCATACCCTGCACCGCGTAATCCTCGGCACGATGAGATGATGCGCGCCGCAATTCGTTAAACAATTCCTGGATGGTTTGTAAATAGCGGGTGTCGAGTTTACGGGTCGCGGGATTCTCATCCAGTACTGCCGCCGTCACTTCGTTCATCTGCTTGAACACCAGCGAGCGGATCTCTTCGGCGGTATGGGACAGGCCATGCAGACGAATGGTCTCCACCGAGGACTGCTGCCAGAGATAACCCCAGACCGTGGCCAACGCGCCGGTAGTAATGACCAGGGTCAGGAAGGCGAGCTCGTGGACGAGCAACAGACGGCGCAAAGACTGCGGGCGAGCCTCGGGTATCACGGAATTATAGGCATGGGCTACCACGGCCACATGCGTCGACTCAGCGCGTACTCACCGGTCAGTAGATGGGAAATGAAGCCCATCACATGGACACCGATCAAAACCACCAGCGCTATCGAGCACAACACGTGCAGCTCGGTGAACAGCTCGTTGAGCGGCGCATCGCCCCACCCCCAGTTAGGCAAAGGCAGGCCGAACCAGCGCGTCGCATAGCCGCTGAAAGACGAGGACAGATAACCACTCGCAGGCTGCAACACCAGCAGCACATAGAAAGCACCATGCACACCGCGCGCGAGCTGTGCCTGCCAGCGCGGTACGCTTGCCGGCAAGGGCGGTGGTCGATGGCGCAGTCGCCACGCGACGCGCAAACACAGTAATGTGAACGCGCACAGTCCGAGCGACTTATGCAATGCGAAATAGTAACTGCGACCCGGCCCCTTGGGCTGTTCGACCATCAACCAACCGACTACGAACAAGGCTGCGACCAGCAACACCATCACCCAATGCAGGAGCATCGCGACGCGTGTGTATTTAAGGGCGGGGCTCGCGTTCGTCATCGCGGCAGGTGTCGAATCAAAGCTGGATTGAAGTGTTCGCTAGCGTAGCATGTGGCCGCATGCTTGCATTAGAATCCAGGCAGCGCGTGCATGGCCGCACCGAGCACGCAAGCGTTTATGGCGCACAGTGTCGAGTTCGCTTGAACAATAAACTACCGGCAGAGATCGCACCTATGACGGCCATGACCGGCACCGCGCGAGTTTGCACTGCCAGCGCCGCGCGTAGCGTGCGCTCTAGCGCGCTGCGCAGGGTCGTGGCCCTGGCCGCCGCATTGTTCGCCTTATGGGCGCTAAGCGCGCCACTGCTCGCCGCCAGCTACGATATCGAAGTGAATAAGAAAAAACGTGTTTTGACCGTGCGCGAAGGCGATCGCGTGCGGGCCACCTTTCCTATCGCGCTGGGCCGCGGCGGTCCAGGCGACAAGCGCAAACTCGGCGACAAGAAGACCCCGGTCGGGACCTACCGCATCGTTGGCGTCGACAACGGTACCGCCTTCGACACTTTCCTGCGACTCAACTATCCCAACGTCAAGGACGCTTTTTACGGCCTGAAGAGCCGCCTGATCTCGCGCCGCGAGTTCGACCGCATCGTCACCGCACTGCGCAACAACCAGGTGCCGCCGCAGAACACCGGTCTGGGCGGCGCGATCGGCATCCATGGCCTGGGTGAGGAAACGCCGGAGAAGGTCCACATTCAGAACAAGCTGGACTGGACCCAGGGCTGTATTGCGCTGCGCAATCACGACCTGCACGAACTACGGTCCTTCGTCGACGTTGGCACACGCGTGCTTATCATCGAGTGAAGCACGGATGAAGGCGGCGCTGTTGCTGCTGGCGCTGGCCTGGGTCGCGCAGCCGGCAACCGCGGCCAGTGTCGATATCAAGCCCGCCGGCGCGTTGCTGGTGCGCTACACCGTCGACAAGTCCTTTGACGACGTGGTCTTCGAACTCAATTTCGCCATCACTGATCACAACTTCCGCATTACCGGGCGCAACAACCTCGGCGCGGGCCTGCGCGAGCGCGGCTACAAGGATTTCCCGAACGTGGAAGTCATTCACTTCTGCAGCCTGGAACTGGCGCGCGAGGTGCTGCTGCTCGACCCGAGTTTCGTCGCCCATATGCCATGCCGGGTGACCGTGCACGAAGATCAAGGCCGGACCGTCATCAGCCTCGTCACACTGCCCCTCGACAGCCGCGACCCGCGCGTCAACGATTTCGCTCGGCGCATGAACGCTACCCTCACCGAAATCGTCGAATTCGCGGTCGGCAGGTGAGGACAGAGCGGAACACGGAATCGTCTATCATGGCCGGCGGCCGCACCGCCCCCCGCAACACGGCATGGGCACGGGCGTCATAACAACAACGCATTGAGGGGAGCCGGCTTGGTATTACTCGGAACTTCAGGTCTGGTCGCGACCTATGTGGTAGTCGCACTGTTACTACTAGTGCTGAACCTCAATGCACGCTGGTCGTGGACGGTCAAGGCCATCGCCATCGCGGTGGTTTCGGCGCTCTACCTCGTCACCTACTATTCCATTCCGCCCCTGCTGGGCTGGCCCACCGACCAGCCCTTGCCCAAGCGCTTCCTGCTGCTCGCCGCCTATGTGCAAGAACCCGACAAAGCCAGCGGCCGCAGCGGCCAAATCGTGCTGTGGGCCGCCGATATAGCCCACGGTCCACGCGGCGCTGAGCCGCGCGCCTACCGTCTGGCCTTCTCGCCAGCACTGCATGAAAAGGTTAACGAAGCTGAGAAGAATCTTAAGAAAAACCTGCCACAGATCGGCGAGGTGCGCGACGACAAGCTGCCCGATAATGCCGGCCGCGCGAGCGCCGCAGACGGAGAACAGAACAAGCTCGACACCGCCGGTAAATCCAGCGAAGCGGTGGCAGGTGGGCAAAATAGTACCAACATCGACTTCTTTGACAGCCCCGATTTCACGCTGCCGAACAAGCAATGATCGATCCGCAAGCGGCCACGGACCGTCGCAGGCCGG
>JANLSI010000755.1:0-2812 GCA_031362345.1 Pseudomonadota bacterium | reverse complement strand
GCGCCGCCTTGCTGGGCTTCCTTGGCGCCGGGTGCTTGAGGTCTAGCGTCATGCTGCGCTTGTTACAGCCGGTTTCCATGAAGACCGCACTGGCGCTGGCACTGACCGGTCCGACGAAGCGGTCTTCGCCGCCACCGGGCTTCTCGATGCGAATAACGTCGGCACCGAGGAAGCCCAGCAAGGCGGCGCAGTAGGGGCCGGCGATATAGCGCGCGAAATCGAGCACACGCACGCCGGTCAAAACATTGGCTGTGGTCATAGGGGCTCGCTTGTGAGTGGACGGGCCGGCGTTCACGGCCGGGCTCGGCAGTGTAGCGAAGCCCTTGCCTGTCGCGTACACCCGTTCGCGGAGTCCCACAACGAAACGCCATGCGGGGCGCAGTGTGGGCGACACGGATGGCGTTGGTCAGCGAATAATGACGCGAATCGCCTCGAAGGCCTCGGCGAAGACACTGCCACACTGTACGCCACGCACGCGGGCCAGGCCCTCGATATATTCCGGTGCGGCGTAGCTGCGGAAACCCTGGGAGCGATAAAGGCCGAGTGCATCGATCTTTTTCGTCAACTGCACTTGATCGAGGCAAACGAAGGCCGAGTTTTCGAACGAGGTCACATTCTGCGGCAACTCATAGCCAAGCAAGGTCGAACGCTTGAAGGCGCGGAAGCCTTCGGCGTAGACCGTGGCATGGTCTTGATGGTTATCGAAGGAACTGGGCAGGAACACCACATCGGGCTTGTATTCCTGGTTCAGCTTATAGAACCGCTCGAGGATGGCTTGGCGCTTATCGGGAAAATAGCGCACCGGAAAATCGCCCACTTCAATGGCGTCGGCGGCCACGCCAATGGCCTGCACGCAGGTACGGCATTCGTGCTCCAGCACGTCCGGGGGGAAGCCGGCCGGCACCGATTCCTCGCAACGGCTGAGCGCCAGGTAGCGCACCTGTATGCCCAGCTCGGTCAAGCGCACCATCGTTCCGGCGCAGCCGAACTCGTCGTCTGTATGGGCGCATAGCACCAGCACGCGCTGGATGCCATTGAGTACTGACAGCATAGCCTTCCTATCGCGGTTTCTTTTCCAGCACTTTACCAGGGTTGCCGACGATGACCTGATGGGCTGCGACGTCCTTCAACACCACCGCGCCCAGTCCCAAGGTCGCACCAGCGCCAATAGTGGCCTGATTCATGATGGTAACACTCGGTGCCACCCACACCCCGGCGCCGATGTTGACGCTGCCGCCGATCATCGTGTTGGCAATCACCACCGCGTTCTTGCCCAGAACCACGTTGTGTGCGACATGCACGAGATTGTCGATCTTGCAGCCCTCACCGATCACGGTATCTCCCAAGGAACCGCGATCGATACAGGTGTTGGAACCGATCTCGACGTCGCCCTCGATGCGCACGCCACCGAGATGGGGAAAGCGCCAGTAAGCGCCGCTGTCGTCCTTCTCATAGCCGAAACCCGGCAAGCCGATGGTGCAATTGCAGCCGATGCGCACACCGGCTGCGATGGTGCAGTTGGCGAGCACGGTATTGGCGCCGATCGAGACCCGGTCACCGAGCATGACCTTGGGCCCAATCACGCAGCCGATGCCGAGCGTCACATCGCGTCCGATCTGCGCGTCGAGTGCGATCGGACTTTCACCCAGCTTTGGCAGCGTGATAGTGGTCAAGTGTTCGAAGAAATGCCCGACAACGCGGATGAAAGCGAACTTGGGATCGCGTACACGCACGACGCCAAACGCCGGTGGCGGCTCGATCTTCGCGCTGTCCGGCACCAGCAGCAGTGCGCCCTTGAAGCCACACCAGCGGGCCGAGTTCTGGTCGAGGTTCTTGCGCGAGATCCAGGCCAGCTGTCCAGGGCCGGCCTCGCTATCGCTCGCCACCCCTTCCACAGGCCGCATGGGATTGTCGATAATGGCTTCGACGAGCAATTGATTGCTCTCTAAAAATAAAAGGATGTCTGCGATTTGCGTCATGTGTGCAACCGTCGTGATGGCTTACGTCAAAGGCATCGGCCTGGCAGCCTGCCGGCAAGCCATGCATGCCGCCCGGCACTGGCCTGCCCCCCGCAGTCCGGGAACATCATATCCAAGCACGCCGGCCGCTAGGCATGCGCGGTCATCGATGGCAAAGAATACAAGAATGACGGCCGTGCGAGACGAAAAAGTGCTGGTTCTCCTGTTTAACCGGTTTACCAACGATACACGGGTTCTGAAGCAATGCAGCTCGCTGGTCGCGGCAGGCTATCGGGTTGAACTGTGGGCGACCTATGGCGCCAACCTGCCGGAATACGAACTCATCAATGGCTTCGAAGTGCGGCGGAAATTCGGCAAACCGGCGGTGAAAAAGCACACCCACAAGGGCGGCCACCGACGCGCGCTCGCACCACCTCTAGGCTACGGCACGCGCAGCGTGCTGCGCCGTGGATCGTTGGTCCTGCGCAAAATCTCGCCCACGCTGCACAACGCCACCAAGGCCATCTACATCCGGGTTGAGAACGTGGTGGTCAAGGCAGCGAAGGGCAAATACCCAGCGCTGAACAAGCTCAAGGCGCGCTGGCTGACTCGGCCGCGCCTGCCGCAGTTGACTCGTCGCCGCGCCGCCCTGCCGCCCGCGCCGGAATTCGATTTCATCCACTGCAACGATCTGATGCCGCTGCCGATGGCAGTCGCGATGAAGCAACGGGATCCGCGCATCAAAATCATCTACGACTCCCATGAATACCAGACCGAGTCGGCGGGGCTGGTCGATAAGCCGGACAAGAAGCGCCAGTTCGAGCAGCTCGAACGGGACAATATTGCTTACGCCG
>JANLSI010000750.1:0-1942 GCA_031362345.1 Pseudomonadota bacterium | reverse complement strand
CGCCCCGTCCGCGCCAGGGCCAATCATCCGGCGGATAGGGTGCCGACAGGCACGCTCTCACTCGCCGGAGTAGCTCAGTTGGTAGAGCAGCGCATTCGTAATGCGAAGGTCGGGGGTTCGATTCCTCTTTCCGGCACCATTTGACCTTCCAGAGACATCCGAGAACTTCCGAATATACGGAAATTCCCGGACAAAACTGCAATTTCATGTCACCGCAGATCCACAGCCTACCGTTGGCGGCCGGGGGTCGATTCGTGTCTCCCAGCATTCGCAGCCACGCCCGGCCCATGAGCGAGAACACCATCAACGCTGCCTTACGCCGCCTGGGCTACACGAAAGCCGAAATGACCGGCCACGGCTTCCGCTCGATGGCATCGACCTTACTGAACGAACAGGGCTGGCACCGGGACGCCATCGAACGCCAGCTTGCCCATGCCGAGCGGGACAGCATCCGAGTTCGACACCACGCGTCCCCTGGCGGAAGCCGGGCAGCTTTTCCTATTCCGGACATTTGCCAACCAGTTATTGAGTGTGACAACCTCCGGCGAGCGACGAGTACCTTCCATTATTTAAGCCATTCCGGGGAACGAAATGTACAAGCGGATCTTACTAACGTACGACGGCTCTGATTCCGGTCGAAAGGCTTTGCTGGACAGCCTAGACATCGCGCAATGGAGTCATGCCGAACTGTTTTTGGTTGCCGTTATGCCCAACTCCAGCTCATTAGTCATGGGCAGCGTCGAAGGTGGAATTTACGTCGATCCTAACGATGGCTCAGAGAAGCAGAAATACCAGGCAGTGCTCGACAGCGGATTTCGACAACTGACCGAATCTGGTTTGTCTGTAAAGGGCGAACTGCTGGTGGGCGATTCGGTAGAAGAAATCACGAGGTATGCAGAGAAGATTGAGGCTGACTTGATTGTCGTCGGTCACAAGCATCTCAATGGCTGGGCGGCGCGGTGGTGGCGTGGGTCCAGTTCGCCCGCGCTGATCGAGTACGCTCCCTGCAGCGTACTGGTCGTGATCACCAAATAATTCGATGATGTAGATAGTGAATTGTGCGGTCGCTCTTGAACGCCCTCGCCCTGGATCAACAAAGATAGAACTAGGCACCGCAGGCCAAAGCAAACACCTCTACGGCAAAGGCCTTGCCCTTCAAGTTGACCGCTCCCAGCGCGGTGCTCAACAACTGACCTTTAAGTTCTTGGCGCGTGGCCCCGTCAATCAATATCGGATGTCCCGCCTCTTTCGTAAACGCTTCCAGCCGTGCCGCCATATTTACCGCGTCACCGATATAGGTGTAGGTCGCGCGACTATGGGTGCCGACATAACCCGCGATCATGTCGCCAGTCGTGATTCCGATGCCGATCTCGACGGGCAATAGACCTTGTATCGCCCGGTCTGCGTTGAGCAACTGGATCATCTCGATCATTTCGACGCCGGCACGCGCGGCGGCCAAGGCTGGCTCCGGGATAGCTGTTGGCACGCCGAACAGCGCCATCAGGCCGTCACCAACGATCTGATTGACGACGCCACCGTGCGACGTTATCGCTTCGAACATGAGCGTGTGATAGACGTTAATGAGTTCAAGCGATTCCTCGAGTGCGAGGGTCTCCACCAGCGACGTGAAGCCACGCATGTCACAGAACAGAACTGTCCCGCACACTCGGCGTCCACCGAGGGAGAAGCCAGATTTCAGCACGTCGTCCGCTATCTCCTTGGTCACGAATCGGCGCACCAGATCTTTATGCAGATCCCGCAGGCGTTTCTTTTCGAGGCTCGAGTTCACCCGTGCTTTGAGCACGACCGGGTTAAGGGGTTTGTTCAGGTAATCATCCGCCCCCATCTCGATACAGCGCGCGACAGAGGCGATGTCTTCGCGCGCGCTGGTCACGATCACGGGAATATCGTGTTGGCTACTATTGGTCGCGAGATGCTCCAT
>JANLSI010000749.1:0-2132 GCA_031362345.1 Pseudomonadota bacterium | reverse complement strand
CTGAAAGATGCGGTTGCCAAGGGCATCGAAGATTTCAAGGCGGTGCCGAGCCACGCGGTTTTCCTTTGCATCATCTACCCTGTTATCGGCCTCATTTTGTTCAGATTAATGTTCGGATACGATATATTGCCGCTCGTGTATCCAATGCTGGCCGGGTTCGCCCTGATCGGCCCAGTTGCCGCCATCGGCCTATATGACTTGAGCCGGCGGCGCGAGCAGGGTCTGGACGTCTCGGTACGGCACCTCTTGGACGTTTTCCAATCGCCGTCAATCGGTGCCATCACGAGGTTGGGCCTAGGGCTCATGGCGATATTGTTCGGTTGGTTGGGCGCGGCCCAGATCATGTACGCGCAAATCTTGGGCAACTCCGTGCCAGCCTCGCTTGAGGAATTCGCCCACCAGATTCTAACGACCCCAGCCGGTAGACAGCTGATCATTGTGGGGAATAGCGTCGGCTTTCTTCTCGCCGTCTTGGTGCTGGTAATCAGCGTCGTGTCCTTCCCCATGTTGGTCGACCGGAACGTCGGCGCCGCGATGGCAGTCCGGACGTCCGTTCGAGCCGTGCTCGAGAGCCCGCTGACCATGGCAATGTGGGGCCTGTTCGTTGCGGTCGCCCTTTTGGTGGGCTCCTTGCCATTCTTCTTCGGCCTCGCCGTCATTTTTCCGGTACTCGGGCATGCGACGTGGCATCTGTATCGCAAGATTGTGAGCATCGACGAGGTCGGCTGATCTTATCTTTCCAGCAAGAATGTCGGACGCTCGCTTCGGTTCAGGGAGCAGCTCAGGCACGGACGAAGGTGAGAACGCCGTTACGCATTGTCGGTTTGTGGCGTTGTTGATGGAGGTTCAAATGTCGGAAGCTGTATACAAGGTCATCGAATTAATCGGTTCAAGCACAGAATCCTGGGAGAAAGCAGCGAAAGCTGCCGTTGATCGAGCGGCACATTCCTTGCGCGATCTCAGAATTGCGGAGGTCGTCCAGCAGGACATGGTCATCACCGATGGCAAGGTCGAAGCCTATCGCGCAAAGGTGAAGGTGTCCTTCAAGTATGAAGGCACCGAATAACCCTCAAGACGATGCACGCATAATGATTGGCAGCACGACCTGACGCTGGCCGCGAGCAAGTGACAGGAGGATGCTTTTGCAGGTCGCCCAATCGCGACTTGGTCGCGGTCTCGGACTAGCCCATTGTGATGCCGTGGGACCTCTGCCCGTGTTTGACGCGATCGAGGTAAAAGGTCACACCGGCGAACACGATCCAGCCGCCGTTGAAAAGGACGCTGCCGAGCAGCATCAACTCGCCAGGAACTGGCCCGACGGCGGCGCGCTGCATCAGCTCGGCTCAGGTCGACATCGGCACGGGGTGGATGGCGATCTTGCCATAGTAAGCTAGCGCCTGAATACCCAAGATCCACATAAAGTTGCGGCGCAGCCGTCTACCGATTGCGCGCGCCAAACTTATGTGATGGCGAGGCTCGCAATAGTCTCTTGCAAGAACCTGCGGCCAATCATTGTCAGGTCGTACGCCCTCTCCGCGAAGCATGGGCGCGTAGAAATGCCTCTCCATCCAGCGAGCCCGTGCGCGCCACACGTTGAAATAGCGGTACCGCCGTGCCTCGAACACCAGAAAGACAACACTAAGGAGGCCGGCGAACACAAGCGGCAACGGTGACGCGTCTTGTTTGGAAAACGTTACGGAGAGGGCAATGCCTATCGTCACCACTGCCCAGTTGGTCGTGTTGTCAAGGCGGGTGCGCCAGATCGTGCTGCGGTATACCTCCCCGCGATAGAGATGGGCAAGCGCGCCGATTTCGGCCGCCGTGAACTCGTGGGGCGCCTGTGACCCGATTGCTGTGACGTTGTTCATACTTGCACCTCGGAACCGATCCGGGTCGTGCGACGCGCGATCCAGCCGCGAAATCACACAATCACCTTCAAGACTTTGGCAACGATAATATCGGCCAGTAGCTGTCCCCGTCTCGGATGAATGTCCGGATAGGGTCAACTTTCGCCGGTCCGGCATCGCCGCTGTGACGGAAGAGGTACCTCAAGCAGACGGAAAGTCTTGTCGATTTTCGCATCCACGGAAGAAAGACCCTCAGGTGCGGACGCGCCGGCCTGCATGCTCCAC
>JANLSI010000718.1:0-2016 GCA_031362345.1 Pseudomonadota bacterium | reverse complement strand
TCTATGCAGCCGAGCTTGTCACGGCAGTAGCGCGGCAGACGGGTGTGACCGATGGGATTCATGTTCTTGACGACTACCATGTCGCCTTCCTTGAACTTGGCTTTGACGTCCATATCGACGCGTGCGCTGCCGCCCATCGCGACGACTTTCGCCACGGCCTCAGGCGCCAGTGCCGGCGTGGCCTGAGTTTCGCCGCCGATGGCATGACCGGTACGCAGTTCTTCGGCCGTCAGCACGCCCTTTTCCAACGCGACGGTTTCAAAAGCATGCAACCAATGCTCGTAGTAAGAGGTCTGCAGATAATTTACAGCACCCATGCGTTCGATGGCATGGCGGAACAGATCGACGTTGAACAGGCCCGTGGCGGCGAGCGGCATAAACAAGCCGAGTACGCGCTTTTCCCAGTCGCTGTGGAAGACGGGCTCATCCTTCTCTGGATTGACCGGGCCGAAGCCATGCATGCCACCGAGATCGTGTATGCCATTCATAAGCCTGCTCTCAACGCTTGAGCGGCGCGATCTTGGCAACACCGATCATGGTGTCGCGGGTGACCAGCGCAGCCAATTCTTCTTCGCTCATGCGCTCGCTGCCGGGCGGGCGCTCGGGCAGCACCATGTAACGCAGCTCGGCGGTGCTGTCCCACACTCGCACTTCGACGTCTTCGTCGAGCGTCAAGCCGAATTCTTTCAGCACTGCGCGCGGGTCGCTGATCACGCGCGAACGGTAGGGCGCCGCTTTGTACCAGGCCGGCGGCAGACCGAGGGTCGGCCACGGATAGCACGAACACAGTGTGCAGACCAGTACGTTGTGGACGGTCTCGGTGTTCTCGACCACTACCATGTCTTCGCCCTGGATGCCGGAATAGCCGAGTTCGGCAATCGCGGCGGTGCCATTGCTCAGCAACCTTTGCTTGTATTCGCGATCGGTCCAGGCCCTGGCCACCACCCGTGCACCATTGTGCGGGCCGACCTTGGTTTCATAGGTATCGATCAACGCATCGACCGCCAGCGGGTCGATGAGGCCTTTTTCGGTCAGTACCTGTTCGAGCGCTTTGACGCGCAATTCCGGATCGGTCAGTGGCCGATTGCCGTGCGGGTGATGATGGTCGTGATCGTGGTCGTCGTCGTGGCGATGATGGTCGCTCATGCCTGATCCTCAGAAATAATTAGCCGGTCCAACAACCGGACTGGTCAAAAGCGTGGGCCGCACGCAGCACCGTACTTTCATCGAATGCCTAACTGCGCTGAACGTGGCGCCAATGTACACTTTTAGTATTGCCGATCAAACTGCAGGGAATCACCGGTTTGCGGCCTTGTGACGGGCACCGTGTAAGACCCTGCGGACGGCCCCCGTGGCCTCGCCACCCCATGGCGCATTCCCTATATGATGACCCGCACGCGCCGTGGGGCGCGCCCAGAAACTAGCGGTATCGTGGCGCCGGCGCGCAGACCGGCCGAGGGTGTTTTGCAATGTGGCGTGTCGGCATAGACGTAGGTGGAACTTTCACCGATCTCTTCGCCTGGGAGGAGGGCGGTTCGCGCCAATTGACCTCCAAGGTCCTCACGACCAAGCATGATCGCGCCGTGGGCGTGTTGAATGCGATCCGCGAGGCGGGTATCGCCCCTGGGGAGATCTCCCATCTGATGCATGGCACCACCACCGCCACCAATGCGCTCATCACGCGCGACTATCCTGAAGCGGCGATGATCACCACCGACGGCTTTCGCGACACCATCGAAATTGGTCGTCAGCACCGCGAGGCGCTCTACGATCCCTACCAGCAGAAGCCCAAGCCCATCATCAAGCGCCGCTACCGTTACATCATTAACGAACGCATGAATGTGAAGGGCCAAGTGGTGCGTCCGCTGGAGCGAGTTGAGGCCTTGGCCATCGCCGAAAAGATCAAGGCCGCTGACATCAAGTCGGTCGCCATCGCTTTCATCAATTCCTATGTCAACGCCGCGCACGAAAACCAGATGCGCGACATCGTGTTGGAAGTAAACCCTGGCATTTACT
>JANLSI010000711.1:0-7946 GCA_031362345.1 Pseudomonadota bacterium | reverse complement strand
CGACGCTCGCCTTGTGGTGGTATCACCAGCGGCGCACGGGCGCGTCGAGCCGGCCGCGCAGGTCTGCCTCCGACGACGCCCTGCGGGCGCCACACCTCGCGCGCGCAATACGCAACCTCAAGGATGCCTGCGCGGCCCACGACCCGCGCCGCGCGCGCGCTGCCCTAGTCGAATGGGCAGCCGCCCACAGCGAACAGGGCACCACGCTGCGTGAACTCGGCCAGCGCACCGGCGGCGAGCTGGCGGCGGAAATCGCCACGCTGGAACGCCATCTCTACGGCGCCAATGAGAACAGCTGGCAGGGGCACGCCCTATGGCAGGCGTTTCAGAACCAAGCACAGCGCACGCCGTCAGGTGCAGATATCGCGCGCGCGTTACCGGGCTTGTTCAAACTCGGCGCGCGCTAAGGGCCGCGTTGCTGCTGACAAATGTTCACAATTTTTCGGCCTGCAGGCGCGCAATTTCATCCATTGAGTGGGTGATGCCGCGACGATAGTCGACACTTCACCGCTGTCCAGGCGCTACACTCGCCGGCGTTCATTATTTTGAGTCGCGCTGCGCAGCTTGTCGCGGTGCGCCGAACCTAGCCCTTCCGTCCGCGCCACGCGGACCGCCATGCGGGAGTAGACGTCGGCATGAGTGCAGCTACGGCCATCCTGGCCGTCGATGACAACGCCACCATACGCAAGGCCATTTCCATGCGCCTCGGCGCGAAGGGCTTCGAGGTCGTTACGGCGGCAGACGGCCCCTCGGCGCTAGCGCTGATGGCACGGCGCGCGTTCGACCTCGTCATCCTCGACCTCAAAATGCCGGAAATGCGCGGCGAGGAAGTGCTGCGACAGCTGCGACAGCGTTACAGCCAGACCCAATTGCCCGTCATTGTGCTGGCCGCCAGCAATGACCGCAGCGATATCCAGCGCTCGCTCGCGCTCGGCGCCAACGACTACATCGTCAAACCCGGCGACTTTCCGATTCTGCTGGCGCGCATCCAGACCCAACTCACACTGCGCGACACCATCTCGCGTCTACGCACTCAAAGCGCCCTACTCCGCGAAAGCCAGGCCCTGACCCAGGGCGCGAGCCATCTGCCGGGCGCCATGGCGACGGGCGCGCGCGGAATTCCCTTTGATGTCCTGCACGACCACACCCCCATGACCTGCTTCGCACTGTCGGCCGACGGCCACGTGCTGCACACCAATCATTTCGGCGCGCGCTACCTGGGTTACGAGGCGCGCGCATTACTCGGACGCTCGATGCTCGATCTGTATGTGCCCGACGATCGGCCGCTCGCCCTGGAAAGCCTCGCTGCGGCGCGTGATATGCCCGGCCGCGTCCATCGTTGGGACATTCGTCAGGTCAAGAAGAACGGCGAGATCATCTGGATGCGCAACACGGCGCGCGCGGTGCGCGACGGCGGTCTGGATCTGGTGCTCTTGACCTGCGAAGACATCGACGACGCCTACCGCCTGAGCGAACTACTGAACTTTCAGACCAGTCACGACGAGCTCACGCATCTGGCCAACCGCAAAACACTGGAACAGCGCCTGCAACAAGTCATCGCCAGCGCGCAGAGCGAACATACCGAGCACGCACTCGCCATTCTCGATCTGGATCAGTTCAAACTCGTCAATGACAGCTGCGGTTCGGAGGCCGGCGACGAGCTGCTACGACAGGTGGCAGGTCTGATCAAGGACGCCACGCGCAAGCGCGACACGATTGCGCGCATCGGCAGCGACGAATTTGCGGTGTTGATTGAGGACTGCCCGCTGGCGCTCGCGCAACACAACGCCGAGACGCTGCGTCGCGTCATCGAGTCCCATGTCTTTCAATGGCAGGGCCACAGCTACCCGGTGTCGGCCAGTATCGGCATCGTGCCGATCACCGACGCCAGCGATACGCCCGGCAATGTGCTGAGCCTGGCCAACACGGCCTGCTATGCGGCTAAGGATTCCGGTCGCAATTGCGTGCATACCTACGAGTCGGACAACCTGTCAGTGCAGCAGCGCCACGGTGAAATGCGCTGGACGGCGCGTATTAGCCAGGCCATGAACGACGCACGACTGGAACTCCACTGCCAGCTCATTGCGCCACTGACGGCGGCTGGGCACGACGGTAGACGCGGTGCGCATTATGAAATTCTGCTGCGCATGCGTGACGAACAAGGCGAGCTGATCCTGCCCGGTGAGTTCCTGCCGGCGGCAGAGCGCTACAACCTCTCGTGCCGCATCGACCGCTGGGTGATAGACAATGTATTTAAGTGGCTGACGGCGCGGCCGCGCGCGCTGCTGGAGGTCGGCGAGGTCAGCATCAACCTGTCGGGCAAGTCGATCGGCAATGCCGAAATGCTGAATTTCATTCTCGCCGCTTTCCGCGACGGGCACGTGCCCGCCGACAAGATCTGCTTCGAGATCACCGAGACCGCCGCCATCGCCGATCTGGTCGGCGCCATTCAGTTCATCGCACGACTGAAGGAATGCGGTTGTCACTTCGCGCTCGACGATTTCGGCAGCGGCTTTTCCTCGCTCGCCTATCTTAAGCAGTTGCCGGTCGACTATCTCAAGATCGACGGCGCCTTCGTGCGCGACATGGCCTGCGATCCTATCGACTACGCGATGGTGCGCTCGATCAACGACATCGGCCATCTGCTCGGCAAACGGACCGTGGCGGAATTCGTCGAAAGCGCCGCGACCATCGACCTGTTACGCACCCTGGGTGTGGATTTCGCGCAGGGCTATGCAGTGGGGCGACCGGTACCGATTGCGCACATGCAGCGCGAGGACTAGGAGCCGATCGCGGTCTGTGGGTCCGACTTCAGTCGGACATTCAAGCGCTTTGTACCGAGACAAGCTGTGGAATAAATGTCCGACTGAAGTCGGACCCACAGCAGAGAAAGACTCTGGCGCCAAAGTGCGAGTTTGTCGCGGCTACGGTTCGGGATGCGAGGCGCAGGCGAGATCTTGTAGCGTATCGATATCGCGCAACACGCCTGGGTCGTCGGTGACGAAAGCAAGAATGTCATCGCGATGGGCGTCCAGCACCGGCCGTGCGCCGCGATCGCCTTGCAGCCCCAGCAACTCAGCGCCGAAACGCGCCGAAAAAATCACAGGATGTCCCGCTTGCCCTGCGTACATCGGCACCACTATCCGATCTTCTTTGCGCCAGCACGTCGCTAACGCCGCCAAGGTTGCCGGCGCGATGAGCGGCATATCCGCCAGCGCCACCATCCACGCTGCGCTAGCGCGGCTCGCCGCCACCCCACAGACGAGACTATGCCCCATGCCCAGTTTAGCGTCGACACAGCGCACCACGGCATAGCCTGCATTTTCAAAAGCATCGGCTGTGAGGTCGTCCTCGGCGCGTACCACCACCAGCATCCGTTGCACCACCGCAGCGAGCTTAGCCGCTGCGAACAGGCCGACGGTCTGACCCGTAGGCAGGGTCGCTAAGAGCTTATTGGCACCGAAACGCCGCGCCGCGCCGCCGGCCAGTAACACGCCAGTGAGTGACAGATCATGGGCCAAGTTCAGGACGTGGAACGCTGGGTGGTGATGGTCACGCCGTTGCGCGCTGCGGTAATGTCGGTCATCACGGCCAAGGCAATTTCCTGCGGCTTGCGGGTCTTCAGATCGATACCGATCGGGCCACGGATGCGCTGCACATCGACCGGCGTCACGCCGAAGTGTTCGATCAGGCGCGCGGCGCGCTTAGCCGTGGTGCGGCCCGAACCGAGCGCGCCAATGTAGAAGGCCGGCGTGCGCAGGCCTTCGAGCATAGCCAGATCGTCAACCTTGGGGTCGTGGGTCAGCGCCACGATTGCGGTATGCGCATCAGCGGGGTGCGCGCCGATGAAATCGTCAGGGTAATCACCCGCGACAGTCAGTTCGCGCAAGGACCAGGCCTCGCGATACTCGGGCCGCGGGTCGCAAATTTCCATGGCGTAGTCGAGCAGATTCGCGAAGCGACACACCCAGCTTGCGAGTTCGCCGGCGCCGACCACCACCAACCGCCAGGCCGGTTCATAGACCACGTTCAGCATCTGGTCTTCGAAGCGCGTACGTGCCTCGCTGTCGGCCGCTGCCCACGCCACGGTACCCTGTTCGAGATCGAGGCGACGCACGACCGACGCGCCGTCGCGCAGCGCCGCCATCATGGCGGGCAATTCCGGAATGCTCGCGAGCGGTTCGAGGGTCAATAACAAACGGCCACCGCAGGGCAAGGTGCGGCTGGTATCGGAGTTGTATTCGATGGTCTCGAAGGCGCGCGGGAAGTCCGCGCGCACACGCGCCAGCAGTTCCTCCTCAATGCAACCACCTGACACCGAGCCGGCGAACCGACCGCTCTCCCCCAATACCATGATTGCCCCTGCCGGCCGTGGCGACGAGCCCCAAGTATGGGCAACGGTCGCAAGCACCACGCGCTCGCCCTCGGCCAGCCAGTGCTGCCCGCGTTCCAGGATTTCGACTTCGCTGCGACTCAAGGCGGTAGACCACCATGCTTGGCCTTGTAGTCCGAGATGCGCCTCTCGAGATCCGTCAGCAGGCCATCCATGCCGCCTGCCTTGACGATGGCACTGAAGGTACTGCGGTAATTGTTGACCAGACTGATGCCTTCGATCACGACGTCGTAGGCGACCCATTTGCCCTTAGTAAGCTTCAGGCGATAGGTGATGGGGATGCGCTTGTCGGTGGTCACGACTGCGGTATCGACGGTAGCGCGGTCCTTGCGGACCTGCTCGGCCAGGTACTCGACGCGCTGGTCTGAGTAGGACTCGATCTTGGTGCGGTAGGTGTCTTCAAGATACTGCGAGAAGTATTCGACGAACTGGCGCTTCTCTTCAGTAGTTGCTTCCTGCCAGCTGGTCGCCAGCACGCTCTGGGACATGCTGCGGAAGTCGAAACGGTCATTGATGATACGACCGATGCTCGCCCAGCGCTGTTCGCGCCCAAGGCTGTGCCCCTGCAACTCGGCGATGACCTGGTCGATGGCGAGTTTGACCGTGTCAGTCGGCGTGCTGGCGGCGTTGACCGGCGTAGCCGACATCAACAGCGCGACGAGCGCGACGCTCATCAACTCGACCAGTCTATGTACGAGAGAGATTGCCTGCATCATGTCGCGGGCCTCAATTGCCTGTTGCACTTATACCGTAGAAAGCCGTGTGCCGACCACGATCCACTGGTCGCCGATCTCGAAGCGCTCCACCCCGTCACCGGCAGCTGCGCTCACCTCGATCAAATCCAAGGCCAGCGTCTCACGACAGATGAAATCGCGATTGCTGGCGACCGATGTGGCCAGCGCCGGCGACGCGCTGTACTGCACGTGTATTCTGTCGGTCAGTTCGAGATCCGCCGACTTGCGCATGCCCTGGATACGGTTCACGACCTCGCGCGCATGGCCCTGGGCGCGTAGTTCGTCATCGATGCGCACGTCCAGCGCGAGCGTAATGCCGCCTTCCTGGGCAACCGTCCACTCGCCGATTTCCTCACTCAGGATATCCACTTCGTCGGCTTTTACTTCGACCGACGCGCCCTCGACCCTGACAACAACTACGCCATCGGCCTGCAACCGGCGGATCTCCTCGTCACCCCAGGTCGCGATAATCGCCGCCACCGCTTTCATCTGCTTGCCTAGGCGCGGCCCGAGCTGCTTGAAATCGGCCTTGGCCGAGCGCGTCACTACGCCGCTGGAATCGGCGATGTATTCGATGGCGCGCACATTAACCTCATCGAGGATGATGTCGCGCACCCGTTCGACCTCGCGCTGGTCGACAGCACTGCCTATCACCAGCAACATCCGCGACAGCGGCTGACGAACATTGATGTGGCTGCGATTGCGCAGCAACAGTACCAATTGCACGACGGTACGCGCGAGTGCCATGCGCGCCTCAAGCGCGGGCTGGATAACGGTTGCGTCGGCGAGCGGAAAGCGCGCCAGATGCACCGACGGCTGGCTGTCGCGTTTGACCACTTCGTTCAGACGTCGATACAGCCAGTCGGAAAAGAACGGCGCGATCGGGCTCATCATGGTCGCGAGCCCGAACAGGCAGTCGAAGGTCGTTTGATAGGCGCACAACTTGTCGTGCACCGACACCGTCGCGGTGCTGGCACTGGCCTTCTTGGCCGCCCAGAAGCGCGTTCGCGAACGGCGGATATACCAGTTCGAGAGTTCCTCGACGAACTGCTCCATGGCGCGCGCCGCGCGCGTGCAGTCATAGCCATCGAGGGCGTGGTCGGCGCTCTGAATGGTGGAATTCAAGCGGCTCAGTATCCACTGATCGAGCTCACTGCGATCATGGGCAGCAACGGGTGCTTCAGCGCCGACGAAGCCGTCGATGTTGGCGTAGCTCGCCATGAAGCGGTAGACATTTTCGATGGTGCCGAAAAATTTGCCGCGGGTTTCGGCCAGGCCGCGCTCGGCGAACTTCATGTTGTCCCATGGCGGCGAGTTACTCATCATGTACCAGCGCACGACATCGGCACCGTAGCGCCCGACCACGTCCATCGGGTTGATGGTATTGCCCTTGGTCTTGGACATCTTCTCGCCCTTCTCGTCGAGTATCAGTCCGTTCACCACCACGTTCTTGAAGGCGACGTCATGCTTCACCAGGGTCGCGATGGCATGCAGGGTATAGAACCAGCCGCGTGTCTGATCGACTCCTTCGCAAATGAAATCGGCCGGGAAGTTGCGCTCAAAAGCGTCTTTGTTCTCGAATGGATAATGCCATTGGGCGAAGGGCATAGCGCCGGAGTCGAACCACACATCGAGCACGTCCGTCACGCGACGCATGGTGCCACCATCGGGCGCCGACCAGGTGAACGCGTCGACGAAGGGCCGATGCAGATCGAGCGCCTCGCCTTCCGGCAGTTGGCTGCCGCATTTCTCACGCAGCTCGGCGATCGAGCCGATCACTTCGAAGTACTCCGAGCCGGACTTGTCGGACATCCAGATCGGCAACGGCGTGCCCCAGTAGCGCTTGCGTGACAGTGCCCAATCGACGTTGTTCTCCAGCCAATTGCCGAAGCGGCCATCGCGGATCGCGGGCGGATGCCAGTTGATGGTCTGGTTGAGCGCGACCAGGCGGTCTTTCTCAGCGGTGGTGCGGATGAACCAGGACTCGACCGGGTAGCTCATCAAGGGTGTGCCCTTGCGCCAGTCGTGGGGATAGTTGTGCAGGAAGTCGACGCGCTTGTAGAGCAGGCCCCTGTCCTTCAAATCGCGCATGATCGCCTTGTCGGCGTCTTTGAACCACAGACCCGCGACCAACGGCGCGGCGGCGGTAAACTTACCGTCGGTTGCGACCGGGTTGACTAGCGGTAACTGTTCGCGGCGGCCGACTTCATAGTCCTCGGCGCCAAACGCCGGCGCGATGTGCACCAGACCCGTACCGTCGTCGGTCGTCACATAGTCGGCACTGCAGATGCGCCAGCTGTGGGCCGGATAGTCAATACCTTCGACCTCGAACGGCGGCCGGTAGCGGCGCCCGAGCAAATCGCGGCCGCGATGATGCTCAAGCACGGTGTACTCGCCGTCCAACGCCGACAGACGCGCCGTCGCCAGCACCAGACGCTCTTCACCCTGTTGCACGGTGACGTAGTCCAGATCTTCGCCCACCACCAATGCGACGTTTGAGATCAAGGTCCAGGGCGTAGTGGTCCAGGCGAGATACGACAAGCTTGTGTCAGTGGCGTCGCGGAAGCGCACGTAGACGCTGGGGTCCGTCACTTCCTGGTAGCCAAGGCTGACCTCGTGGGAGGACAACACCGTGCCGGTGCCCGGGCTGTACCACTGAATCTTGTAGCCCTTGAACAGCAGATCGCGCTCGTACATCTGCTTCAACAACCACCACACCGACTCGATGTATTCGTTGTGAAAGGTCACATAGGGCGTTTCGAGGTCGACCCAGTAACCAATGCGGCGAGTCAGTTCGTCCCAGTCCTTCTTGTAGCGCA
>JANLSI010000674.1:0-3260 GCA_031362345.1 Pseudomonadota bacterium | reverse complement strand
GGGATCTCGAGGCGCTCGACGCCGCGCTCGCCGGCCGGCCTGTCGCCGACGACCTCGCGGACCTCGGGGAACTGGCCGTCGCGCTGCGCGATGAGCGCCCGCACTCGACGGACGCATTCGCGCGGGAACTCGATTCCAAGGCCGCGGCCGGGTTCCGGCCCGCTGCTTCCGCGAGCGGCTGGCGGCAGCGGATCACTTTGCCAAGCCGCCGCATGTGGGTTCCGGCGCTTGGTGCAGCGGCGTCGGTGGCGGTCGCGACGGTGCTCGCGCTGTCACTGACGGGCAGTGACGACGTCAACTTCGGTGACCGCGGCTCCAGCGGCGATGTGGCGGCCACCACCGAGAGCTCGCCGGGTCCAGCCGCAGCTCAGGTGGTGCCGGGGTCCGGCGGGGAGGAAGACACCGCGACGACACCCGAGGCGGCGCGTGAGGTCGCGCCGCTTCCGCGCGACGCCCCCCATGGAGATACGACTCGACGCGTTGAAGCTCAACGCCCGCGGCAGCGCGACCTCTCCCGACGTCGCCAACCAGCTCGACTACGGACTTGCCTTTGTCGAATTTGACGACGAAGGATCGCTGGCCGATCGCGCCCAGCTTGATCTGCTGCTTGCCGATCTCCGCGCCAGAACTGCCCGCGCAGACACCACGATTCTGCTCTACGTGCACGGCTGGAATCATAACGCGGGGATCCACGACAGCAATGTCGCCTGCTTCAACGAATTGCTGAAAGCGACAGCGATCATGCAGGCCGGCTATAAGTCCGAAGATCAGCGCACGCCACGGGCGGTCTATGGCATCTACGTAGGCTGGCCTGGGGTGGTCTATGACAACGACAAACTGAACACCGCGTTGACGTTTTTTGGCCGTCAATCTGCTGCCGATCGTATTGGCGACCGCGGCGCCCTGCTGACGCTCTTCAGCGACATCGGCGAAATTCGCAATCTGCGCAATCGAACACGGACCAAGTTTGTCATTGTTGCCCACAGTCTCGGCGCGCGGATGACCTATAAGGCCTTACGGCCGATCATGCAACGCGCAGCCTATGAAACCCGAACAGACCAGAGCAGCTTCGTGGCTGATGTGGCCGTCATGGTCAACCCCGCCTTGTCAGCCGATGAGCACACTGAACTGGCGGCACTGATCGCCGCGCAGGCGGCACAAGGCAGTGCCGGCGACACCCCGGCCTTTGTCATCGCGACTTCAAAGGATGACGAGGTACTTGGTGGGATCTTTCCCTGGTCGCAAAAAGTCGCCAGTTTCGTTCGCGGCGACTATACGTTTGCCAACCGGCGCCGGGCGGCACCGGTTGGCCTTTATGATGAATATGTCACCCACACATTGGATCTCGAAGGGGTATACGAGAACTCACCGGGTGGAAACGGCTGCCCCACGCTGAATCACAAGGAATTAGAGATCGTGAAGGGTAAGAACAGAACGGTCAGTGCAGAAGAACTATATGACTACCGACTAATCAAGCACTACGACGTCGCTAACCACGAAACCTATCGCACTGTCCTGACTGAGCGTGACGGTCGCGGCAATGGCTCGATCATGGTGGTCGAGGTGTCCGGGCAGATCATTCCGAACCACAACGATATTTTTACCTCACCATTTACTGATTTCTTGTCGCGAGTGATCAACGCGGGCCTGTATCGGCCGCGTCATTCGCAACCCGTGCTTCAGCGTCGTGAATAGGTTCTCCGTCGCGGCGTTGCCGCAGGCATCGCTCATCGAGCCCGTAGGCGCCACAAGGTCTTAGCCTGTCAAACTTAGGGTGAATCTGCTGCGGTGGTGGGACAGCCCTGTCGTTTCCGAAGAGCGTCGCGTATTCTCGTCGGCATATGCGGGTGCGGCTCTGCACTGCGCGGGGCATCGATTGTTTCCATCCCGCGCGGCAGGCCTGCCGCGGTGCGGCGCAGAGTAGTTCATCGAGTTCGGAGCGGATGACGTTGCCGGATGCGTTGGACGGCGTGGGAGGCGTGAATTGAACCACGCTTCCGCGCCTGCGTGCTGCAACGACACTCCATCTTGCCTGTAAGGAGATTGCAATGCCGACCATGATGAAAGCCGCCGTCTTTGTCGCGCCCGGGCGTATCGAGCTGGCCGACAAACCCATCCCGGACGTTGGCCATAACGATGCCTTGGTTCGCATCACGACGACCACGATCTGTGGCACCGATGTGCACATCCTCAAGGGCGAATATCCGGTAGCCAAGGGTCTGACCGTAGGTCACGAACCGGTCGGGGTGATCGTCAAGCTCGGTAGTGCGGTCCAAGGTTACAGCGAAGGCCAGCGCGTGATTGCCGGCGCAATCTGCCCGAGTTTCACCTCTTATGCCTGCCAGGACGGCGCGCCGTCACAGGATGGCAGCTATCTGATCTCCAGTGGTCAATGTGGCGGACACGGCTACAAGGCCACCGCCGGATGGCGCTTCGGCAATCTGATCGACGGCACGCAAGCGGAGTACGTATTGGTGCCCGACGCGCAGGCCAATCTTGCCCCGATTCCCGACGGCCTGACCGACGAGCAAGTGCTGATGTGCCCGGACATCATGTCCACCGGCTTCAAGGGCGCCGAGAACGCCAACATTAAGATTGGCGACACCGTGGTGATATTCGCACAAGGCCCGATCGGACTGTGTGCCACTGCGGGCGCGCGCTTGTCGGGTGCGAGCACTATTATCACGGTGGACGGCAACGACCATCGCCTGGGCATCTCGAAGGTGATGGGCGCCGACATCACACTCAACTTCAAGCATTGCGATGTCGTCGATGAAGTCATGAAGATCACCGGCGGTCGCGGCGTGGATGCTTCGATAGAAGCGCTAGGCAGCCAGGCCACGTTCGAATCCGCCCTGCGCGTATTGAAACCGGGCGGCACCTTGTCCAGTCTTGGCGTCTACTCCAGCGATTTGACCATTCCATTGGCGGCCTTCGCCGCTGGGTTGGGTGACCACCGCATCATTACTGCGCTTTGCCCGGGCGGCAAAGAACGCATGCGCAGGTTGCTGAATGTGGTCGCGTCAGGGCGTGTCGATCTGGGTGTACTGGTGACACACAAGTTCATGCTCGACGACATCGAACGGGCCTATGACTTGTTTGCCAATCAACGCGACGGCGTATTGAAGGTCGCGATTAAGCCGTCGTAATCCGGGACTGTGATTCAAGCGGCGCGACGAATGTTGAGTAGGCCTTCGCGGCGCCGGTATCGCCCGTGCTCCGGACCGTGGCGTCGATCGGGCGCCGCACTTTTGCCAAAG
>JANLSI010000622.1:0-2697 GCA_031362345.1 Pseudomonadota bacterium | reverse complement strand
ACGACAGCCTTTGATGTTCGCGATTTGTCCGACACAGGAGCCTACCGAGCCGGCGGCGGTCGACACCACTACAGTTTCGCCGTCGCGCGGCTGGCCGACATCCAGCAGACCGAAGTAGGCGGCCAGACCGTTGATACCGAGCACGCCCAGGGAGGTCGAGACCGAGAGACCCTGTTCCGCGACTTTGCGCTGTATGACTGCGGCGCCGACCACGGCGTAGTCCTGCCAGCCGAACATGCCGGTGACGTATTCGCCGACTGCATAAGCAGCCAGGTTACTCGCCTCGATTCGCCCGACCGTCAGCGCGCGCATCACCGCGCCGATCTCGACCGGCGCCGAGTAATTGCCGACGTCCGACACCCAGCCGCGCATGGCCGGCTCGACCGACAGGAAGATATTGCGCACCAGCACTTGATCGGGGCCGGGCACCGGCGGTGCGCGCTCGACGATGGCGAAATGTTCAGCCTGGGGTATGCCGGTCGGACGAGAGCTCAATACGACTTGGCGATTGATGGCGGCGGACATGGGCGATCCTCTGTGGAGTGAGGGGCGCAGTATAGATCCACCGGCTTGGTGCGCAGCCGCTCACTCCCAGCTGATATTCTCGAGATAGTCGCGCAATTGCCCGGCGGTTTTGAATTTGCACAAGATCAATGAGCGCTTCAGACCGCAGCAGATGGCTTTGATCTCGGCGCGGTGGCGGGCGTAGCGCCGCGCGCCGCCGAGTGCATCGTAGAACATGCGCACCAGATCGCACACATCGCCTTGAATGTTCTCGTGCTTGGGCGCAGCCCAGGCATAGAGGTCGATGAGTTTGATCTGATAGCCGAGGCCGTGACGGCGCACGATCACGTTCTCGGTGTGGAGGTCGCCATGGTATTCGCGCGCCCGGTGGATGTCGGCGATGCCGGTGGCGAGCGCGTGCAGCAGATGCAAGGCTTCAAAGGCCGGCAAGGCATGGCCGGGCTGGCGACGTATCCAGTGTTCCAGCAATTCGCCCTCGACGAATTCCGACACCAGCACGGTCACGCGCTGGCCGGCGAATGCCATCACGTCCTGGGTGTAGTACTGAATGAGGATGGTGCAATGACGCAGCTTGTGCAGCTTGAGTGCATAGCTGCGCGCAGCGGCGTTGCGTCGGTTGCGGTGGGGGAAGAACAGTTTGGCGGCACGTTCGATGCCGGTGCCGACCTCGACAATCTTGTAGACCTCGCCTTCCCAGCCCCGTCCGAGCAAGGCCACGACGCGGTATTTACCAGCGATCACATAGCCGGGTTCGAAGTCGAAGCTTTCGATGCGCTGCGCACCGGCCATGATTGATGGGATCCAACTGGCAAGGGGCGGCATTGTATGCAGGGTGACTGAGAGCGCATAGCGGCTGACGCGACGGCCCGGAAGTGTGGGCAGTGCCGGCCAACATCAGACTGCGTTCGTATTCCACACCGCCGCCAGCCAGGCCGGCACCACATCGAGCGCTGCGCGATAGCCGTTCACATCGTAATGGCCATTGACCTCGGCGGTGGTGAGGGTGACGGGGCGTCCCTGGGCGGCGAGCGCGGCGATCTGCTGGCGCAAGGGCGCGAGCGCGAACAATTCATCGGCGGCGCTGTGAAAGGCATGCACCGGGCGCGGACAGTCGAACACGTGATTTGGATAGCCGGCCACCGGCAGGGCGGCCGAGAAGCGCTCGGGATAGTGCTCGATGAAATGCCAGGTGCCAATCGCGCCCATGCTGTAGCCACCGATCACCACACGTGTGGGGTCAACGTCGTAGGCGGCAACCGCGCTGTCGAGCAGATGTATGACAAAGGCCTCGTTCTCTTCCGTGTGCCATTGGCCGCGCAGCGATTCCGGTGCGATACACACCGCTGCGAGCGGTGCGAGCGCAGGGGCGAACAAGTATTCAAGCAGCGGTCGACCATAGAAGCGGGTCGGGGTGCCGGCGTAATGCAGGACGAGCACCAGCGGGCGGCGGCCGTCGGGTGGCGCCAGTGCGGGCACTGACACGGTGTAGCGCACGGTGTGGCCATCGGTCAGGCGGGTTTCGACATCGTGCATGCCGGCTGCAACGGGAAATTCCATGGGGATACCGAACCGCGATAATGAGGTCGGCACTATAGGTCTTACCCGGCGCCACGCACCAGGCGCGCACCGCGTGGAGTTCGTCTCGCCGCGTGCCGCGTGTCCGTGCCAGAATGCGCGCCTTACTCAAGCCCGTGAAGGCCGCGCCATGAAGCTCAGCACCGATCGCATACTGACCACCCACGTCGGCAGCTTGCCACGTCCCGACATCCTGAGCGACCTGCTGCTGCGTCGTGAATTCGGTGAGACTGTCGACCCCGATGTGTTCGAAAGCGAGGTGCTGGCGGCGGTCCACAACGCCGTCGATCGCCAGATCGAGGCGGGTATCGATATCGTCAGCGATGGCGAGATGAGCAAGATAGGCTATGCCACCTATATCAAGGACCGCTGTACCGGTTTCTCTGGCGACAGCGCGCGCAATCCGCCGGCCGATCTGGAGCGCTTTCCGGGCTTCATGCAGCGCACCGCACAGCAGGGTCAGGCGCCGCAGATCCTGCGCCCCTGTTGCACCGGCGAAATCGAAATCCGCGATCGCAGCGCGCTGGAATCAGACATCACCCACTTCCGCGAGGCACTGGAAGGCCGCGACGTCGCCGAAGGCTTCATGAACGCCGC
>JANLSI010000613.1:0-6110 GCA_031362345.1 Pseudomonadota bacterium | reverse complement strand
TTATTTCGGTCGATACCAAAAAGAAGGAATTGATCGGCAATTACCACAACGCTGGGCAGCAATGGCGTCCGGCGAAAGCGCCAAGGACCGTCCAAGGTCATGACTTCCCGAGCCCCGATGTGCCGCGTGCGTATCCTTATGACATCTACGATCTCGGACGCAACGCAGGCTTCGTCAATATCGGTACCGATCACGATACCGGCGTCTTCGCAGTGGCATCGATTCGGGGGTGATGGCGTCATGAAGGGCGTCGGCTTTATCCGAAGGCGCGCGAGCTATTGATCACGGCCGACGGTGGCGGGAGCAACGGCGGGATTGCGGTTGTGGAAATGCGAACTTGTTCAGTCTGGTGCGGGGCGGCTTGCGTTTCGCGACCGGGCTCATCGGTGCGCGCCGCCACGACAGCGTGCTCATCAAAACCGGCGTGGCGACCATCGGCATACGCGGCACGGGTTTCGATCTGATCGAAGGTGAGGAGTGCGGCGGCAAGCAGGCTGCGGCCGGCAAGCCCGGCATCACAGCGCAGGTCTGGAAGGGCGGCATCGCGCTGGAGGAATCCCATGCCGACGTCGCCAGTGGTGAAGCGGTATGTGTGCTGGAAAAGGGCCAGCCGGTGACCAAGGTCGAAGCCAAAACCGATCTCGGCACACCGCGCCCCGACGAAGTCGAGATCCCGGACGATACCTTTGCCGCCGGCGAAGATGGCTTCGTGGGCGATGCCAACAGCAGCCTGCTGCGCGCCGACAATCAGCGCTCGGTCGGGCGCGGTGACCCGTTTTTCTCACTCAGCCCCGACAGTCCGCTTGAGACCCTCGATAAATTCCAGGGGGATTTTGGTCTAACCTGCCCGGGTGGCGGCTGAGGTCTGAGCTGGATTGCCGGTGCGGTGACGATGTCGAGCCGTCACCCGCGCGCATGGGCCGCACGATGAAACTCGACGTAAAAGCGCACCGCACCCAGCGCCTCGACGCTGTGTAGCAGCTCGGGCACGACGATGCCCCCGTGGTCCGGCGCAAGCACCGTATCAACGCCTAAGCTCGCAATGTGGTAGCGCAGTTCTCCTTCCAGCACCACGATGCGCGCCCACACGCCGCGTTTGGTTGCATGGTCGCGCAGCAGGCCGGCCGGTACAGTGCGCTCGGTGAAGACCGGTGTCTGCTTGTAGGCGACGAAGTCGGCGGGCCATTCCAAACGCGCGCAGCGCAGGCAGTTCAAGGCCGTGCCCAGCATGCTGGCCCGGCCTTCGGCGGTCGTTACCCAGGGGCGCATTTGGAAGGGCGGCTGATGGCGAACGTGTTGTACATGTCCACAATCGAGCCGCGCGATCGGCTCGCCCAGTTCATCGACCGTGAAGCTGACGATGGTGCGTTGCATGATGCCCCTTGCTCAGCGTGGGGCGCTAAGCCTAACTGATCGAATTGGGAATGACGTAGACGATCGACTCCCCTGCAAAATGCCTGGGCCAGCGTCTTCGCTAGGCATACAAGCCCAGGCTACATTGCGCAGGATGCGTTTGTTTGGCAATGCAGCGGGCTAGAACCATAAGAACAAGGGGAGCAAGTATGAAGCATGTCCTGTGGGCACTGGCGACTTTACTCGCGTTGAGCGGCGCAGGGGCGCAGGCTACCGACACCGTCGTGGACGACAAGTATCTCAGCACCGATGGCGACGGTTCGAACTGGGCGGCCTATGGCCGTACCAGCAGCGAGACGCGCTACAGCCCGCTCGATCAGATCAATGCCGACAACGTCAAAAAGCTCGGTATTCAATGGGCGCTCGATCTGCCCAAGGAGCGCTCGCTGATCAGCACACCGCTCGCCATCGACGGGGTGATCTATTTCACTGGCAGTTACAGCTACACGCGCGCGGTCGATGCGCGCAGTGGCAAAGTGCTGTGGGAATTCGATCCCAAAGTCATCGAGCACGCCGGCGATCGGCTGCGCATCATGTGGGATACCAACCGTGGCCCGGCCTTCTACAAGGGTAAGTTGATCATCACCACCGTCGACGGCCGCCTGATCGCGCTCGATGCCAAGACCGGCAAGATGTTGTGGGAAACCATGACTATCGATCCGCGCCGCTCTTACTACATCACGGGCGCACCGAAGGTGTTTCGCGACAAGGTCATCATCGGTAATGGCGGCACCGAGCACGAGGCGGCGCGCGGCTACGTAACGGCCTATAACGTTGAAACCGGTAAGCAGGCCTGGCGCTTCTACATCGTGCCCGGCAATCCGGCCGACGGCTTTGAGAACAAGGCCATGGAAATGGCGGCCAAGACCTGGAACGGCGAGTGGTGGAAACACGGCGGGGGTGGCAATGCCTGGAACGGCATCACCTACGATCCGGAATTCAACACCGTCTATATCGGTACCGGCAACGGTTCACCCTGGAACCAGAAGATCCGCAGCCCTGGCGGTGGCGACAACCTGTTCCTGTGTGCCATCGTCGCGCTCGATGCCGACACCGGCGAGTACAAATGGCACTACCAGACCAACCCGGGGGAGACCTGGGACTACAACTCCAACATGGACATCGTGCTGGCCGACGTGCAGTACGGTGGGCAGACCATTAAGGCCATTCTGCACGCACCCAAGAACGGCTTCTTCTACATCATCAACCGCGCCAATGGTGAACTGCTGTCGGCCGAGAAATTCGCCAAGGTGACCTGGGCCGAGCGCATCGATCTGAAGACTGGCCGGCCGGTGGAAGTGAAGGGTGCGCGTTACGAGGACGGTGAAGAAACGGTATGGCCGAGCCCCTTCGGCGCCCACAGCTGGCACGCCATGTCCTACAACCCCAACACCGGCTTGACCTACATCCCGACCATTGAGATGCCGGGCGTGTTCAAGGACAAGGGCATGGATCTGGCGAACTGGCAGTCGCCGCATTTCTATATCGACCCGGGTGTCGCGTTCGCCGATGCGGATACGCCCAAGGACTACGGCTCAGCGGCGCTGTTGGCCTGGGATCCGATCAAGCAGAAAAAGGTGTGGTCGCAACCGCTACCGCCCAATTGGAACGCCGGCACCATGACCACCAAGGGTAACCTGGTGTTCGAAGGCATGGCCGATGGCAGCTTCAATGCCTTCAATGCCACCAGTGGCGACAAACTGTGGTCGGTGAACCTCGGCTCGGGCATCTCCGCGCCGCCCATCACCTACACCGTTGATGGCAAGCAATACGTCTCGCTGTTGGTTGGCTGGGGCGGTGGCGGCGTGCTGCTGGGCTCGCTGGCCGCGCAGCACGGCTGGAAATACAAAGTTCATCCGCGCCGTCTGTTCACTTTCGCCCTCGATGGCAAGGCGCCCATGCCGCCCTCACCGCCGCCGGCCTTCGCCACGCCGGTCGACGTACCCGCCTTCAAGATCGACGAGAAGCTCGCGGACCAGGGTCGCGAGCACTTCGCCCACTCCTGCATGTGGTGCCACGGCACCGGCGCGGTGTCGGGTGGCATCGGGCCCGATTTGCGCGAGTCGCCGCTCTCGACCAGCCGCGAAGCTTTCAAGGACGTCTTGGTCAACGGCGCAAAGCTCGCCAACGGCATGCCGCGCTTCGGCGATTTTACCGACCTTGATGTCGACGGACTGTTTCACTACATCCGCCAGCAGGCACGCGCGAGTGTGACGGCTGCGAAGAAATGACCAACGTCGGGCTGCGCGTCTAAACGACTCTGGCGCGGGCCACGCCGATGGGGCGTGGCCGCAGCGCCCGTGCTCAGGGCCTATTTGCGCAGAAACACCGTTGCCAAAATGGCGGCGGCAATCGCCAGGGCAATCGCTATCCACTTGCCGATGCCGCCCGTGGCGGCCGGCGTAGCCACCACGATCGGTTGCGCCTTGACCGGGGGCGGCGTCACCGCCGCGCTAACCGCTGCCGCTGCGACCACCGGTATCGAGGTTTCGCCAGTGCCGAGATCCAGATCGAGTACTGTGTCGGTGGTCGCGGGGGCGGCGGTGTCGCCGCCGCTCAGATCGAAATCGACGGTCGGATGGATCGCCGCCGGCGCATCGCTGCCGTCACCGGTCAAGTCGAAGTCCAGCGGCGCCCGTGCCCGCGCGACGGCTTGCAGAATCTCGGCCCGTTCTGTCTCCTTCATTACTGCCGTGCGATCGTCGTCGTCGGCACTCACGACACCCCCACGGGGAATCGAGTTCGGTGATACGACGCGGGTGCGGTCTTCGTCATCAGTCATGGTCAGCCTCGATGGTCCTGAGTGCACAGTGCACGCGCAACATACCGGGCAGGCCGTAGAAAAACCACCGGGTTCTGCAATTTTCCAGGCAGGCTCGACTAATCTTCCGGGCGCGGGCCGGATCCCGCGCCGCATTTCGTTCCGAATTTCCGTCAGGTGGCGAACGGCGCCGTGTCGAAGTAGTCGCGCCACTCGTAAATCTGACCGTCTTTGACTTTCATCACGCCCATCAGCGGGATGGTGAGCAGGGTCTTGCCATCGGCGTCTTTCAGGGTGTCGATGCGCTCCATCAGCACCGTATCGCCGGTAGCGGCGATCGACAACATGTCAATTTCTATCGACACGAACGGACATTGCTTGGCGAAGTCGGCGAAGAACGCGATGGCGTCAGCCGGGCCGGTGGTCTTCGACAGGCCGACGTTCTCGTAGCGACAGTCGGGTGTGAAGTATTGCTTGAGCGAGGCTTCCAGATTGTTGGGAGTCTTCCAAGTGGCCATGAAGGCCTGGGCAGTGGCTAGCGCAGTCATATCACTTTCCTTCTAGATTGGATCGTTCATCGTATGCATGGGTCTGCATTTTCCTGGTCGTCAGTCGTCCATATTGGTGTGGACGATTTGAAAGCGCGACAGCTCAGGTGCCATCGGTAAAGTGGGCGCGCGATAGATCTCCACCGACAGCGCAGCTTCCGCGCTCGCCAGTGTTAACCAATGCAAGCGGCGCTGCGCGGGCGGCAGTTTGCCGAATTCGAATTCGTCGAGATACAGGAGTGCCGCTTCGAGATGCGGCAGCATCGCCTGGTAGAAAGTTTCCAGCTCGGCCATGGATGACCGCATGCGTTGACGCAGGCGATCGCCAGCATCTTGCAGCGCCCAGGCGGAAGCGTAGGGTTCGAGCGCGGCGAAGCGCGCGGGCAATGGCTCAGACATGGGCTGCCTCGCCACGTACATAACGGTCGATGGCGTGCAGATGATGGCGGATGGAAATCTCGCCGGTCTGCAGGTAGACCTGCTGCTTCGCGCCCGAGAGCAGGGCTTGCTGGCAGAGCTCGGTATTGAGCACGTCTTCCACCACCGTGTCGCGGAACAGGCCGAAGCGCAGCTCACGTGCAAAGCGTTCGCTGGCGCGCTTGGGGCGCGGGTTGTAGATACTCGCTTCGTAGCGCGTGGTGTGGGCGGTGATCGGCCAGAAGCGATGAATGTTGAACGCACCATGGCCGGCCAGCCACAAGGTATTCGGGAAGATGGTGTTGATGTCGAAGGCCCAGTTCGGCGCATTGCTCGGGTTCAAGCCGGCACGCTGCGCCTGTGGCGTGGCTTTGGCGCGGTTCAAATCGGCTGCAGCGGACGAAGTGAGATCGTTGGCGAAGCGCTGCGACATCTGTTCCACCGGGCCCACCGGGTGCTCGACGTTGAAGCCGAAAGACAGGCTGCGATGGGGACCATAGGTGCGGAAATAGAGCGGGTCGCCGTGGGGATTGCTGCGTCCGCCGTAGGTGGTCTTGAGCGTCTGCCGGTGCAGCACATTGATGTGGTAGAGCTCCTGGAAGGCATCCATGAAAATCTTCCAGTTGCAGCGCACCTCCGGCACCACCAGGCTCACGCAGGCATCCAGTTCGTCGAAGGGATAATCATCGCCATAGGTGGCAAGCCCGCCGAGATAGTCGCGCAAGCTTTGCGCCGGCTTGGGATCGAGATTGATGAAGATGAGATCCTTCCACACTTCGCAGGCGATCGGTGTCAAGCCGCAGTCGGCTTTGTTCAAGCCGATGAAATTGGCTTCCGCCGGCACGCTGCGCAGCTTGCCTTCATGTTCGACGACGTCGCGACCCGGGCCGAGCTCGTCGTGACCTTCCTCGCGCTCCTCGAGATGATCCGTCTCAAGGTAATCCGCGTCTACCAGACCGGCCCGTTCGGCG
>JANLSI010000586.1:0-3603 GCA_031362345.1 Pseudomonadota bacterium | reverse complement strand
GCTCATGATCCCTGGCGATGTGCCTTTGGTCAGCGGTCGAGAGATCGACGAAGTGCTGCTCGCCCATCGCGGCGCGCCGGCCGTAACCGTGGTGCCCGATCGCGAACACGACGGCACCAATGCGCTGGCGGTGAGCCCCGCCGATGGGATCGCTTTCGCGTTCGGCTCCGACAGTTTCGCCAAGCATCGCCTAGCGGCACAGGACGCCGGCATCACCGCACAGGTCGCCTTGTTGCCCGGCCTCGCTCTCGATATCGACAATCCCATGGATCTGCAGACGCTGCTGACCTACGACAGCGAAACCGAGACCCTGGCCTATCTATGTGACAGCGGCATCGCGCGCCGTGTCATGCCGCATCACACCAGCGCGCGCGATTTAAGTGATATCGCCGCTGCTTCACGGTTGTTGTAAACCATGGATTCCTCAGTATCCCTATTCGCCGCTGTGCAGGCCGGACAGTCGCTGTCCGACGACAGCGCTTTGCAACTCGCGCAGTGCACCGACTTGGCGGGCTTAATGGCCTGTGCCGGCCGTTTGCGCGATCAGGGCTTCGGCAACGGCGTGACCTATTCACGCAAGATTTTTATTCCGCTCACGCAGCTGTGTCGCGATGTGTGTCATTACTGCACCTTCGCCCAGGCACCCAAGCGCGTGGCCGAGCCCTATATGAGTATCGAGGCGGTGGTGGAACTGGCTCGCGCCGGCCAGCGTCTGGGCTGCAAGGAAGCGTTGTTCACACTCGGTGAGCGGCCTGAACTGCGCTACAAGACCGCGCGTGACGCGCTGGCACGCATGGGTTGCGGTTCAACACTGGAATATCTGCGCTTGGCGGCCGAGGCGGTCTTCACGGCGACCGGCCTGTTACCGCACATGAATCCCGGCACCCTGTCGCTGGACGAATGTCTGACCCTGCGCGAAGTCGCGCCGAGCATGGGCATCATGCTTGAGTCGGCCTCTGAGCGACTTTGCGCGAAAGGCATGCCGCACCACGGTTCTCCGGACAAGCGTCCTAGCGTACGTCTGCAGACGCTGCGCAATGCTGGGGAGGCCCGCATTCCCTTTACTAGTGGCATTTTGATCGGCATAGGCGAGACGCGCCTGGAACGTATCGAAGCACTGCTTGCGCTGCGCGCCGTGCATGCGCAATACGGTCACCTGCAGGAAATCATCGTGCAGAATTTCCGTGCCAAACCCGGCACGCGCATGCACGACGCACCGGAGCCTGATCTGGCCGAGATGCTGTGGACGCTGGCCGTCACACGGGTGATCTTTGGGCCCGCCATGAGTATTCAGGCACCGCCCAATCTGAGCCCGGGCTGCCTGCCCGATCTGATTGCGGCTGGGATCAATGATTGGGGCGGTGTCTCGCCGCTGACACCCGACCACGTCAATCCCGAAGCGCCGTGGCCGCATCTCGAACAACTGGCGGCCGACACCGCCGCCGCCGGCAAACATCTGCACGAGCGTCTGACTATTTACCCGCAATATTTGCGCAGTCTGGATACATGGGCCAACGGCCGTTTCCACACGCCGCTGCTGCAGATGATCGATGCCGATGGCTATCCGCGTACGGACGAGTGGTCGCCGGGCGAGGAGACAGCGCCACCGGTGGCGGTAGTCGCTGCTATCACGCGCAAACCGAAACAGGTTTCTGCAGACCTCGCCGCGATTTTGACGCGAGTGAAAGCGGGCACGTTGCTCGGCGAGAGCGATATTACGCGGCTGTTCCGCGCGCGCGGTGATGACTTCAGCGCCGTGTGTCAGGCCGCCGATCAGATACGGCAGGATGTAAGCGGCGATGCCGTCAGTTTCGTCGTCAACCGCAACATCAATTACACCAACGTCTGCTATTTCAAATGCCAGTTCTGCGCATTCTCGAAGGGCAAGTTGTCGGAGAATTTGCGCGGCCAGCCCTACGACCTCGACCACGTCGAAATCCAGCGGCGGGTGCTTGAAGCCTGGCAGCGCGGCGCAACCGAAGTATGCATGCAGGGTGGTATCCACCCGCAGTACACCGGCGAGACTTATCTGGGCATTTTGCACGCAGTCAAGGCTGCCGTGCCGGACATGCACATCCATGCTTTTTCACCGCTGGAAGTTTGGCAGGGCGCGGCTACCCTCCAACTGCCTCTGCGCGAATACCTGCAGCGACTGAAGGATGCGGGGCTCGACACCCTGCCCGGTACGGCTGGCGAGATCCTCGACGACGAGGTGCGCGCCATCATCTGTCCAGACAAGATCAACACTGCACAGTGGCTGGAAGTGATGCGCGCGGCCCACGACCTCGGTTTCCGAACCACGTCGACCATCATGTACGGGCATGTCGATCGCCTGGAGCATTGGGCTCGACATCTGCTACGGGTGCGCGATTTGCAGATAGAAACCGGCGGCTTCACAGAATTCGTACCGCTGCCCTTCGTACACATGGAGGCGCCGCTTTATCTCAAAGGCCGGGCGCGCAAGGGGCCGACGTTCCGCGAGGCAGTATTAATGCACGCGGTCGCGCGCCTGACCCTCCATCCACATATCACGAACATACAAACCTCGTGGGTGAAAATGGGCCACGAAGGCGTCAAGGCCTGCCTGAACGCTGGGGTCAATGACCTCGGTGGCACGCTGATGAATGAGAGCATCACGCGCGCTGCGGGCGCGAGCCATGGTCAGGAGACCTCGCCCGACCAGATGCAGGCCATGATCGAGGCGGCGGGGCGTTTGCCACGGCAACGCTCGACGACCTACGGGGAGGTGACAGCGGAACGCATCGTAGCGGGACGGGCGGCGGGCGAACTGACCGACATCGTCAACACGCCGGCGCGGAAATACGAGCGGGCCGAACGCCGCGAACTATTGCGTTCGTGGGTCGGGGCGGGCTGAGTCCCGAGCGCATTGCGGTCGCCACAAGCGGCCGAGATATTTCAAGCTCGATTCGCACTTCTGGGGAAGAGAACGATATGGCTACACGCCCTAAGCACATTCTGAACGGCTTCCGGGTGTTGGATATGACCCATGTGCTGGCCGGTCCGACCGCCTCGCGAATCATGGCCGAGATGGGTGCCGACGTGATCAAGGTCGAATTCCCACCCCTCGGCGACGTGGCGCGCGCATTGCCGGCCCATAAGAACGGCCGCAGCGCCTATTTCACCCAGCAGAACCGCGGCAAGCGCAGTATCTGTCTGAATGCCAAGTCGCCGGAAGGTCGCGCCATACTCATCGATCTGCTGAAAACGGCCGATGTCTTTGTCGAGAATTTCGCCCCAGGCGTGATCGGACGCATGGGTTTCTCATGGGAAGAGGTACACAAGATCAACCCGCGTGTGGTGATGTGCTCGATCTCGGCGTTTGGCCAGACCGGACCCTTGTCCTCCTTGCCGGGTTTTGACTACATCGCCCAGGCCTACAGTGGTGTGATGGGCATGATCGGCGACCCTAACGGTCCGCCTTCCTTCCCGATGGTCAGCATGGGTGATGTCTCGACCGGCGTGCACGCGGCTGCCGCCATCGGTTTCGCGCTGCTCCATCGCGAGCGCGGTGGGGAAGGCCAGTATCTCGATATCTCGCTGCTCGACGCCTATACCGGCTATCACGAGCTCAATATCCATCTG
>JANLSI010000582.1:0-3693 GCA_031362345.1 Pseudomonadota bacterium | reverse complement strand
AGATTGTCGTGGGTTACACCAAAGATCAAAAACCGATCCTTGCCAAAGATCTGAAAGCGCAGGGTGCCATGACCGCGCTGCTCAAAGACGCGCTACTGCCAAATCTGGTACAGACACTGGAAAACAATCCGGCCTTTATCCACGGCGGCCCGTTTGCCAATATCGCGCACGGCTGTAACTCGGTTATCGCCACGCAGACTGCATTGAAGCTTGGCGATTATGTTGTGACCGAGGCAGGCTTCGGTGCTGATTTGGGTGCCGAGAAATTCATTGACATCAAATGCCGCATCGCCGGCCTCGAACCCAGCGCGGTGGTATTGGTCGCGACCATACGCGCGTTGAAATACCACGGCGGCGTGGCCGTTGCGGATCTCAATCGCGAGAACCTCGCGGCACTCGCAGCGGGTTGTGTGAATCTGGAGAAACATCTGTACAACATCCAGCACCACTACGGCCTGCCGTGCGTGGTCGGCATCAACCATTTCACTCATGACACCCCGGCCGAAGTGGAACTGCTGCGCACACGGGTCGCAGCGCTTGGCGCTAAGGCGGTGGTGGCGAGACACTGGGCCGAGGGCGGCGCCGGCGCGACGGAACTGGCCGAGGCGGTGGTGACGCTGGCCGAGGGCGGCGCCAAGCATCGCTATGTGTATGAGTCCAGCGACCCACTGTGGGACAAGATCAATGCAGTGGCGACCAAGATCTATGGCGCGGCCGGCATCAATGCACCGGCCACGGTGCGCGATCAGATCACGGAACTCAGCAGTCGCTATCCAGATTTCCCGGTGTGCATAGCCAAGACCCAGATGTCCTTCTCGACCGACCCGACCCTACGCGGCGCGCCCAGCGGACACACGGTCGAAATCAGCGAAGTGCGGGTCGCGGCCGGCGCCGGTTTCATCGTTGCGATCGCCGGCAATATGATGACCATGCCGGGTCTGCCCAAGTCACCGGCGGCGGAGCGGATCGATGTTGATGACAAGGGCAAGATAGTCGGGTTGTTTTAAACGCTAGCCGCCTGTGGGTCCGACTTCAGTCGCACATTCGTCCGCCGTCAAGGCGCCAGTTCTATCGTGCCATTCACCGCCACTTCAATCGATTGCGTGCCGGCTTCCAAGGCCGGGCTCGCGACCTCGGCCTTCATGGTCATCGCGCGGCCAGCATAGGCCATCGGCGGTGGCGTATTGCCGCGTTGGTCGATAGTGACATTGACCAGGGTGTAGGCCTTACGGCCAAAGCTTTCCGCAACCTGGTGGGCGCGCGCCGAGAAACGCTTGATGGCGTTGTCCGTGAGCCGTTCTTCGACCGTCGCGCGCAAGCTGTCCGATACGCCATAACCGACCGACTCGATGGCCAGGCGTGCCTGCAACTTGCCCAGTAGCGCGCTCAGCCGATCGTGATCGGCGCTCTCCAGACGCAAGCCTTGGTGCACACGCCAGGCCGAGATCTTCTGCTGCTCGTCATATATCGGATCGCTGCGGTAATCCAAGGTCTGGGCCTTGACGCCCTTGGTCTGTTTGGCTGTAACGAGCGCCCCGGCCATGTCCTCATTGACCAGGTTGGCGGCTTTGGCCTGATCCCGCCCGTCATGCTCAACGAACAACTGCACTATCAATAGATCGCTCGCGACGTCTTCTTTCGCCGAGGCTGCGAGACTGACCAGGTTACGATTTGGCGCGTTATCGGCGGCATGGCAGTTGACGGCCAGCAATAACAGCAGAGTGATGAAAATTGTTCTCATGGACTAAGCTCCAATGCTCGGTGCGAATTCGCATCTACAGCGATTTGATCAAATGCCATGCCGCCTCGACATGCTCGCGTGTGGTATCGGTCTGCCCGATGCAGAAGCGCAGCGTGAAACGTCCACGGATCACCGTGTGGCTCATGAATAAGCGGCCACTGTCATTCAGGCGTTTGAGCAGGGCCTGGTTGTCTTCATCGGAGCCGCGCACTCGGAAACAGATGAGATTCAGTGAGCGCGGCACCACCAGTTCGAAACGCTCGTCAGCGGCCACCCAGCGTTCGAACTCACGCGCAAGTTCCAGATGCTGGCGTATGAAAGTCTGTAGGCCACGCACGCCGTAGGAACGCAGCACGAACCACAACTTCAGCGCGCGGAAGCGGCGACCCAGCGGGATCTGCCAATCGCGATAGTCGATGGTCTGGCCGCTGGCGCTGGCGTCGTTGCGCAGATATTCGGGCAACACGCTTAAAGCGCGGATCAAGGGCTCGCGATCGGCAACGAAGAAGCAATCGCAATCAAAGTTGGTCAGCAGCCACTTGTGCGGGTTGAAGCAATAGCTGTCCGCGCCCTCAAGCCCATCGTGCAGATAGCGATATTCGGGACACAGTGCCGCACTGCCCGCCATGGCGCCATCGACATGCAGCCACAAACCCTCCGCGCCGCACACCGCCGCGATCGCAGCGATGGGATCGATGGCCAGCGACGACGTGGTGCCTATGGTTGCGCACACAAAAAACGGCGTGAGCCCGCTGGCGCGATCGGCGGCGATGGTGGCGGCGAGGACAGCGGGCTTAAGTGCAAGTTTGTCGTCGGTCGCTATCTTGCGCAGATGAGCGCGCCCGATGCCGGCGATGCTCACCGCCTTGTCCATCGAGGAATGGGTTTCTGCCGAACAATAGGCGACCAGACCCGCAGGCAGGCCCTCGTTGCGCACGGTATATCCCGACACGCGCTCACGGGCCGCGAGCAGCGCACACAGCGTCGCGCTCGACGCACTGTCCTGCAGCACACCGCCGCCCAGTCCACTGGTCTTGAAGCGCGCTGGCAGACCCAACAAATCCACCAGCCAGTCGAGTACATGGCTTTCGAGTTCGGTGCAGGCCGGGCTGGTCAGCCACAGCATGCCTTGTACGCCGAGACCTGAACTCAGCAGATCGCCGAGGATTGAAGGCGGCGACGTATTGGCGGGAAAATAGCCGAAGAAATTCGGGCTCTGCCAGTGCATGAGACCCGGCACGATGACCCGTTCCAGATCGGCCAGAATGGCCTCGAAGCTTTCGCCTTGCTCAGGCGCGGCAGCGGGCAGCAGTGCACGGATATCACCAGGCGCGACCTGCGGCTTGACCGGCAACTCGGCAACCCGCGCACGGTAGTCCACCAGCCAGTCAATGAGCGCGTAACCGGCGCGCCGAAAGGCCTCGGGCGACAGGTGTTCGAGCGGTTTATCGCCCATGATGGGTCGAAGCCGGGCCAGTCGACACGACGGGCGCAAGCTGCACCCGTCGTGTGCAGTGCTTAGAGGTTGGCGAGGACGTTTTCGGCAGCGCTGGCCTTGACGTCTGAGGGCGCCGCTTCGCGATGGACCTGGCTGACGACACCGTCGTCGACGACCAGCGCAAAACGCTCACCGCGGGTACCCATGCCAAAGCCGCTCGCATCCAGCGACAGCCCGAGCGACTTGGTGTAATCGGCATTGCCGTCGGCCAGCAAGGTGACCTTGTCACCGGCGCCCTGCTCCTTGCCCCAAGCGCCCATCACGAACACGTCGTTGACCGACAGGCAGGCGATGGTGTCGACGCCCTTGCCCTTGAGTGCGGCGGCGTTCTGAATGAAGCCTGGCAGATGCTTGGATGAGCAAGAACTGGACCCACGAAGAAACCGCGGCTTGTTCCGCCCATCCGTAAAGTAGGTGCAGCGCGACCCCGTTCTTCCAGGGTCCGATCAATGGC
>JANLSI010000064.1:0-2596 GCA_031362345.1 Pseudomonadota bacterium | reverse complement strand
GAGAAATCGACGCTTGAATGCTCGATTCTGAATCGCAAACGCGCCGAACGGATGTCCGCAGAACGGGTGTCAGAGCTTGCCTTTTGCTTTTCATCCATTCGTCGAGTGTGATCACGCTCATGCGTCACTATCTCGCCGCCTACCAAACCGCCCTGGCCAAGCGCCATGCAGTCTTCACGCGTGTGCGCCGTTGGGCGGGTGACACGGCCTACGGCAGCACGGGCGAGATCCTGATCGCCGCCGGCCGCTAGATAGCAGGGTCAGTTTTATATCGCTGGCGACAGCGGCGTCGCAATCATCCGGCCGCAATTCGTCTTAGCTCAAGCTGGCGGTCTTGCGGTCCGCGAAACCAGGGGCCCTGCACCAGTGCGATCGCAACCATCACCAGCACGTGGAGCACGCCATAGCGCTGCCAACAGACCGCTAGTGATGCGTAGTGTTGGCGATCGGTGCTGAGCAGGAACTGGATCGCCGCGAACTGCTGGCCATATTTGTCGATTTCGCTGGCCAGTCCGAGATACAGAAATAGCGCTGCTGCTGGCAACGAGATGGCGACGCCCAGCCAACGCGTCCAGCGCCATGTCGCCGGCAGCGGTGAGGCGAGCAAGGCCGCGCCGAGAAAAAGCACATAGAGCCAGGCGCATAGCGCAGCGAACGCGACCGCTGACGGTGCCGCCATCAGTTCGGTGAGGTTGTCGGTGGCCGCCTGCACAACGATGACCCAATAGCCGAGCAGCAATACCGGCAGCACTGACCAGTAATGCAGCGCGCCCAAGCGTTTCCCGCGCCAGCGACGCACGGTCTGCGCCGCCAGATAGAGCAACGCACCCGGCACGGCGGCCAACACCGTCCAGCGCAATCCCACTTCCCATTGAGCGGGCCAATGCAGCAGTGGGGAGCCGACCAGATCGTGCAGACTTTCCTCCGGCACCGCGCCGTACAACAGCGCAAAGACCAGCGCGCCATACAGCGCGAGTCCGAGGGTCAGTTGCGCCGGCCGCCACCGGCCCGGCGCCCACCTGCGCGCCAGCCATACCGGCCATGCCGCAAACCAGTAATACACCAGCGCCAGCAAGCAAGCCGACCGCCAGACGGTGTCCGGCCGCAGCAACTCGCGCACGTTATACGGCAGCTGAGGCATATGCGCCGCCGCCGCAAACAGCAGACTCACGCTCCCCATCACCAACACTGGCTGCCAGAAAAAGCTCACCGCCGTGGACGGCTCGCGGAATGGCTCACGGGTATAGCGGTGGGCATGAGCTAAGCTCGGCTCTTGGGGCAACGGTCGCAGTGTCCGCAACAGGCGACGTGCCAGGCCATAGCCCATGAGCCCACCCAGCCAGCCGAGCAGCGCGTCGACGGTGTCCGGTACTTTTTGCGGCAACATTACTTGCCCAAGTTCGACCACCGCCGGCAGCGCTAGCAAGACCAACATCGCCACGGCAAACAACCCGCCGCGCCAGCGCCACGCCACACGCGCTACGGCCCATGCTAGCAAGCCGCCCAGTGGCATAAAGAAAAGGACTTTGTGCAGCACCTCGGTGATGGCGCGAAACTCCGATCCGATGTAATAGGTTTCAAAGGGCACGCGATAGACAAAGCCGAGGCGACTCTTAATGAAGGCACCATCGCTACGGAAATCGAAGGGGTACCAGAACACCATCAGCAGCGCGACCACCCAAGCCAGCGCCAATACAAATGGCAGCCATACGGCCGCCGATGGCAGCGAACTAACAGGCGCCACGCGCCTGGCGACGCGCCCGCCTAACCAGATGCCGAGCGCTGCACCGACCGCCGCAGTACAGACGTCAGTGACGTCGCTGAAGCGCGAGTAGACGACGATCTGCATGGCTTCCAGGCCGACGGCCGTGAGCACGCTCAAGCGCCAGATTTGCCACGCACTGCGTGTGCCGGCTAGCCGCCAGAGCAGCGCCAACGGTGACCAGATCAAAGCGTCACTGATCACTTCATACCATGCGACGCTAGTACCCTGCGGCAGGCGCGCAAACGGCATGAGATTGAGCCTGCCCTCGCGCCATTTGTGAAAGAGATCGACTGGGTTGATAGTCAGATCGAGCGGCAAGACGTTATAAATCACCAAGCCGGCCAGATAGGCCCAGGCCAGGCGTTCGGCCAATTCGCTGCGCGACAGGGCGCGTTGCCAGGACTGCAGCCAGACCAGGAAGCGGCTTCCCGTTAGCCACCACAAGCCGACGCCAACGAGTCCGCCGAGAGTTTCGGCCATGATGTCGTTCTGGGACGCCGTGCGCGGGGGAAAGAACATCTGCGTGAATTCAATCGCTACGCTCGAGGCCGTAGCGAGCGGAATCAACAGCGCGGTGGCCAACACCCGTGCCGCGCGGCTACCGCCACACGACAGCGTGCCCATCCACAGATAAGTCAGTGGAATGAACAACAACAGATTGGCTACCCAGTCGGCCCGTGAGCCGATGGCCAGCTGCAGAACAGGGATCGCGGCGAATCTTGCCAGCGCGGCGTCCCACGGCAAGGCCTGAAATTTGAGCGGCACCAAACTGCCGTAAATGACGAACGTGGTGTAGGCCACGGCGGCCAGCGCCAGCAGCCGACGTGGAGG
>JANLSI010000552.1:0-9907 GCA_031362345.1 Pseudomonadota bacterium | reverse complement strand
AGGCGCTTGGCCAGGGCGGGATGGTAGGCGGCGAGATAGTGACGCATGAGCGTGATCACCCCCAGCTCGAATTCGCCGCAGTCGGTGAAGGCTGCGGCGGCCACACCCGTTTGATCGACCAACAGCAAGCTGCCACGGCGCATGCCGAAGCCGACATGGGCTGCGGTGTGTCCCAGCACGGCAATGGTACCGGCCAGCATGCGGTCACCGAGGTACTCACCGGCGTCGCCCGCCACCACTACGAAGCCGCGCCGCATGCGTTCGCCGCACCGCTGTCCGACGTTGCGGCCGACGACGATGACACCGCCGTTCATCCCGCAGGTCGCGCCCGGTGTGAGGCCGCCCACAGCGTCGCCAGTAGAGCCCTCAATGTGCAGGAAGCCGCCGCGCATGCCCATCCCGGCACCGGCGCCAGCATTACCGCTGACGCGGATCTCACCGCCGCGCATCTCGCGTCCGAGTTCATCACCCACTGTGCCTGTGACTTCGATACGACCTTCGCGCAGGCCGCGACCAATGCGATGACAGGCGCTATTCAGACCGACCAGGCGCAAGCGATGCCCATCGTCGCCGGTGATCTCAAACAGCTCGCCCAGCGCGACGGTGCGATTGCCGACCGGCAGCCGCAGACGACGCAGGGCAGCGGCTTTAAGGCCGACCAGCGCGCTAGGTGTCAGCGCGCTGAGATCGAGTGCGCGGGTCGGTGCTGCGGCGAGGGTCAAGGTCAGCGCGCTCATCGCACAATGGTCCGCAGCTTGAAGTGAAAGGGCCCGAGCTTGCCGCCGTAATTGCCGGCGCTGATCCGCAGCACACCGTGTTTGCGACCGCGACAGGCGGCTTGAATGCCGACCCGTGTTGCGGCGGCAATGGCTTGTTCATCGAGACCATCGATGACGATTTCGAGCACCGCACCGACGTCGGCGCTCAGTTCGCTCTCAACCGCACCGCGCAGCGTCGGACAGAACAGATGATTGGTCGAGGCCGGCAGCGTTTGGTACTTGGAACCGACTTTGGAACCCGAGCGCACCACGCCACCGGGAAAGGGCATGATCACGCCAGGTACGCGTCGCATCGCGACGATGGCGCGCTCGGCAGCAGCCAGGGCGCTGTCCTGGTCGCGCGCCAGGATGAGAAAATTGCCGCCGCCGATGGCTTTCACCACCCGCGTGTTTTCCTCGCACAGGAATTCGCCGTCCATGACCGGCACCCGCCAATAGCGTTTGGCGCCGAGCTTCTTCGATAACTGCCAGCCGTCGCCGAAGAAGCGCAGGTTCTTGCCAAGTGGAATCACATCGCCCGCATCGAGACCAGCGAAGCAGGCGCTGGTCGGCGTGGTCAGTACGCATTGGCCGACGCGATTCTGTACCTGCTTGATGAGTTCCTTGTTACTCATGGTGAACAGCAGCACGGCCGCGCCAGGACGGCCGTCGGGTGTTTCGCTGGGCGTCAGCCGCCGCTCGATGCCCGCTTCGCAGCCGCAGCCGATGACCGAGGTCGCAAAGCCGGTCATGGCTAGCGCCGCGTGTTCGACCCAGGTCTCGTTGCGCGCGGTGACGATGATGCGCGTGGCCTTCATCGGGAAGGCCTCGGCAAAGGTGTTGTCGATGGCGACGCCATTGATCTTCATGCCGGTCGCGTCGCATGTACCTGTAGCGCGCCGCGTCCGTCGTCGCGGATCTCATCGTCCGCGAGCCGCTGGTTGTCTTTGGCGACGGTCATATAGCGTTGGAAGTAATCGTCCAGTTCGTCTTCGATGGCGTGGTCATACTCGGGGTGCACGACGTGGGTGGTGCCCCATACTTCTTCGACCACGCGGCCATCGCGCACGATCACCTGACCCTGCTTGAACACCAACTCTGGGGTGGTGAACATTTTTTGCCGATCCGGGTCGTCGCGATAGACCGTGATGTGGGCCGGCGCACCCACGCCGAGTGAACCGAAGCCGTCCAGTCCCAGCGAACGGGCAGGTGCGGTGCGGGTCATGATGGCGATTTCGTAGAGCGAGTATTCGCGGGTCAAGGCGCCCAGCGTCGTGGCAGCGGCTGCGTCGGGATGGATGGTCGCCAGCATGTCGTTGCGGAAGCTCTTGTCCATCAACAGGCGGATCAGATGCGGGTAACTGGTGAAAGGCGCGCCGTTGGGATGATCGGTGGTGAGGAAGATGCGCCACGGGTCGTCGACTAGCAGGAACAGCTCAAGGCCGATGGCCCACTGCAATGCGTTGACGAAGTTCTGGTTCTTGTAACGGAACGGCACCACGCCGCAACCGGCATCGCATTCGATGTCCATGCCCACCCATTTCTTCGGATCGGCAAACGCACTGCCGGCGTACTGACGCATGCTGTCGCCCGATACTGTGACGGTGCGACCGAACATGATCTGACCGACATCGAGCGAGATATTGGTGTGGCGGTTGACGGCCTGCGCGATCTGCGCGGCGCCGGAAGAGAACTTGCGATCGCCTTCGCTGCCATAGCTGTGGAATTGCACGTGGGTGAGATGGGCACGCAGTCCTTCCAGCGCGGTGATGGTGCGCAGCGTGGTGTCAAAATTACCCGGCACGCCGAGATTACAGCCGTGGATATGCAGTGGATGGGCAAGCCCCAGTTCGCGCACGGCATTGGCCAAAGCCAACAGGATGTCGCGCGGTGTCACGCCGTAGGCACTGTTGCGTTCGTCGAGATCGAGCTTGCGCTGATTGAACTTGAAAGCATTGATGCCGCCGGGATTGACGACCTTGATGGCGAGTGCCTGGGCCGCGTTCAGCGTCCACGCCACATAGTCGCGAATGAAGGCCGCTGAGCGCCCGTCACGCAACGCACGCAGCAGGAAGTCGTCATTGCCGAGCAGCACATAGGCGCCCTTGTCGACCATCGGCGTATCGGCCATTTCCATGTGTGCCTGGCGCGCATTGGCGGCCAGCATGGCGGGCTCGAAGCAGGCGACATAACCCATCTCGGCGTAGCGATAACCGGCAGTGCGGGTGGCGGGCGCGGCGTGGCCGCAACCGGCATGGGGATGGCGCTCGTTACTGACGAGCGAGGCGGCGTGATCCTCGGGCAGCATCATGCGCGCGATGTTGACCTTGCCGCCGCCGATGTGAGTATGCAGATCGATGGCGCCCGCCATGATCACCCGGCCGCTCAGATCGAGCACCTGATCGGCAGCGCGACCATCGTGCGGCGCAGTGACAATACGGCCGTCGGCGATGAACAGATCGCGCACTTCGCCATCGACGCCATTGGCCGGGTCGTAGACGCGGGCGCCGCGCAGTTGCAGCAAGGTGCTCACAGTTGCGCCTCGATCGCTCTCAAGACCGTGGCGACGGCAGGCAGGCCGCTGTCGCGTTGCGCCTGCAATGCCAGACTCACCACCGTATCGGTACGCACCAGACGGGCGGCGTGATCGAGGCCGGGTGTGCCGACTGGAATGAACACCGCCGCACGGTCGCTGCGTGCATTACGGCTTGCGCCTAACACGATGCTGTTCGCGAGCCGCGCCTTAGCCGGCAATGCACCGAGACGGCCATAGGCATCGATCCACAGCAGCGCGTCGGCACCGCCACCGTCGAGCAAGCGTGCCGTGGCGTTGCTCGTGGGTTGGTAGTCGATGGTCGCGCCGTACCGTAGGCGTAAGGGGTAGCCGGTCAGCCACGCGCAGGTGCTGACCGCCGTTTGGCCGCCGTCATCACCGCCGAGTGGCAGTAGCGCGGCGCGCCCGTTGCGATTTAATTCATCGACGATTTCGCATAGCAGCGCCAACGCCGGATCGCATGGCGCCGGCAGGGCGCTCGGTGCGAAGGCCAGCGTGCTGTAGCGTGCAACACGCAGACTGGCGACCAGCGCTGCAATCTTGTTGGCGCTCAAGCCGCCGGCGCGGGCGACGGTGAGCGTCGGCTGCTTGAGTGCGGCCAGCACTGCGCGCAGCACATCGACAATAGCTGCGCTGGAACACTTGAGTGCTGTGCAGCCGCTGACCATCGCACCCGGCGGCGTAGGTCCGAGATAGACAATGCGGCGCGCGGCGAGGGTCTCGGCATCCAGGGTCTGGGCGGGACGCAGACAGCGGCGGGTGAGATTCTCGTAACGGTCGGCGAGATCGATCCCGATCAGCACCACCAGATCGGCACGATTACGCAACTCCGACAGCGTCGCCGCATACCAGCCACGGGTTTGCAGCAGCCGTGTCATGGCGGCCAGCGTTTCGCCGTGGGCGTGGTCGAGCGTGGCGCCACAGCGTTCAGCCAAATCGACAGCGGCGCGCATGCCATCGACATCGGTGGCGAGTCCGCCGAATAAGGGCTGGCGCGCGCGCCGCAGTAGACGCGCCGCCGCGCGCACGGCGTTGTCCAAGCTGGTCTCGCGGCCGGCTATGCGCGGTGTCGGCGCGAGTGGTGCGCGCGCGAAGTCGACGGCTGCGCGGCGGCAGCCGTTACGTGCAATAGCGAAACTCCGATTGGCTAGCCGCGTGAGCACCAGGTCATCGCATAGCAGCGCGCAGAATGGGCATACGGCCGGCGGTGGTGTAGGTCGCGACGTGCTATCGATGAGTGGCTGGCTTGCGCTCACGCTGTGGAATCCCGCTTGACTGACACCGTTCGTGTTAGCGATGTCCGCGCGTGCTACGGCGCTGGACGCCGGCCGCAAGCAAAGCTAACACAGCTCGCCATGACGCTCTAGGCGTGTCGCGCCGGGCGAATGGTGAGTCGCGCAGATCGCGTGCGCAGGGCTGTCGGAACGTTCGCTTGACACCCTATAATCCAGACACCCATGCCAACGCAGCTCGATCGATGACGATAGCGTCGCGCACCACGCGCATTGAAGCACCGGCACGTCTGCATCTCGGCTTTCTCGATCCGAGTGCGAGTCGCGGGCGCCGTTTCGGCAGCATCGGGCTGGCCCTGGCTAACATCGCGACGATCGTCAGTGCGGCACCGTATGCTGAGCTCGAAGTGCACGGCGTAGCGAGCGAACGTGCACGTCAGCATGCGCTGGCGGTGATCGCGCACTACGGCTTGCACAGCGGTGTGCGCATCGACATCGAGCAGGCCATACCCGCCCACGTTGGCTTGGGTTCGGGTACGCAGTTGGCGCTCGCTGTCGCTAGCGCGGTACTTGAGGCCAGTGGTCGATCGGCGCGCGCGACTGAACTCGCGACCTTGCTCGGGCGTGGCAAACGGTCGGGTATCGGCTTGAGCCTGTTCGAACAAGGGGGACTGATAGTCGACGGTGGTCATGGCGCCCACACCGCCAGTCCGCCGCTTATCACGCGGTTGGCGTTTCCCGCGAGCTGGCGAGTAATTTTGATTTCCGATCACGGCGACCAAGGTTTGAGCGGACGCGCCGAAGGCGCGGCCTTTGACGTCTTGCCGGCGCTGCCCGCAGCACTGGCCGCGAAGATCTGCCACGCGACCTTGATGGCTTTATTGCCGGCGGTGGTGGAGCAGGATTTCGCGACCTTCAGTCAGGCGCTCGCTGAGGTGCAAGCCATCGTCGGCGATCATTTCGCGGCGGTGCAGTCGGCCGGACGTTTCACCAGTAGGCGAGTACGGCGCGCCGTCGAGCACGTGCAACGCGCGTGTGGGCTGGTCGGCGTCGGTCAGAGTAGCTGGGGACCCACCGGCTTCGTGTTCGCCGCCTCCGAGGTCGTCGCCCATGGCGTGGTGGCGGAATTGCGCGCGCGCTTCGGCACTGAGGAAGATCTCACTTTCATGGTGTGCGCCGCGCGCAATCATGGTGCGGGTATCAGCCGCGGTGGTTTGCCGGCGCAACCGCGGGTCGCCATCGCCTGAACCATGGGTGTAAGAATTGTGTCGCACCCGCGCGCCTGTCATGCGCGTTGAGGGCGCAGCATGCAACATCCCCATCTGCTGCGCACTAGCACAAATAAGCTGCTGATCGTCGCGCGCAGTGCGCGCCCGTTGGCGCAGGCCGCGCGTGCCGCCGGCTACGAACCTTGGGTTATCGATCTATTCGGTGACGAGGATACGCGTGCCGTAGCACGGCACACGATTGTTTTGCAGCCGAACGCGTTGTTCGATTTCAACGCCGGCGAGTTGCTCGGGGCGATCGCCGCCGTGCAGGCGCTTAACGGCCCCATGCCTATAGTCTGCGGCAGCGCTTTCGAACGTTCCTGCGCCACGCTCGCCACCATGGCGAGACATTATCGGGTGTTGGGCTGTAGCGCTGAGACCTACCGCCAACTAAGCGATCTGCCAGTTTTGTTCGACGAATTGCGCGTTGCCCATGGCATCACCGCACCCGCCACTACCTGGCGCCCACCGCCTGATCCACAGGGCTGGTTGCGCAAAAGCGTGGGCGGTAGTGGTGGCTACCACGTGCAGCCGGTGGCGGCCGGCACCAGGCCAAGCACGCGACACTACTTCCAACGTCAGGTCGCGGGAGACAGCCGCTCGGCGCTGTTCATTGCCAACGGACAAGACTGTCGACTGTTGGGCTGCGCGGCGCATCTGCGCTGGCATGGGGCGGCGGGTTATCGCTATGAGGGTGCGCGTACTTGCGCACCACCGGTGGGCGCGTTGCGCGCCAGACTGCGCGACATCGGCACGATCCTGACACGCCGGCTAACGCTGCGCGGCAGCTTCGGCTTCGATTTTCTATGGCAGGGCGAGGATCGCGTCGCTTTGGTTGACATCAATCCGCGACCACCCGCGACGCTGGAACTATGGCCCGATCGGGCGCAACTGTTCGCCGCGCATGTGGCGGCTTGTAGCGCTGGAACGCTCTTGTATAGTAGGCCGCAAACCCCGATCCGGTATGCGCATCTGATCCTCTATGCCGATGCGCCATGGCTGGCCGCTGCCGATATCCGCTGGCCGTCCTGGGTGCGAGATCGGCCGTGCAGCGGCACCGCTATCGCACGCGCCGCACCGTTGTGCACGATCACCGCGCAAGGCCGCACGACGCGCGATCTCGCCGACCAACTGACGCGACGCTATGGGCATCTGCGCCAACTACTGGGCGCCGGCCTACAGCGCGCGTTACCGGCTACGATCAACATAAGAACCCTGTGAAGGGGAGGAAGCATGTCGGCACTCAAACTGGATAACGCCTGCAACGTTAATCTCGCCGTGCAGCCACTGGTCGCGCGTTTACGCGATAACGCCGCGCACTATCGCGTCGGTGTCAGCCGCCTCGACAACGGTGTGACCATCATCGACGCCGGTATCGCCCACGTCGGTGGTCTCGAAGCGGGGCGCATGGTCAGCGAAATCTGCATGGGCGGGCTGGGTCATGTCGCATTCTCCAGTGCCGCACCCTTCGCGCGCTGGCGCTGGCAAGTGAATGTCACCGCCAGTCATCCGCTGCTGGCCTGCCTCGCGTCGCAGTATGCCGGCTGGCGTCTCAGCCACGGCGAGGGCAAGGGCGCGTTCTTCGCGCTGGGCTCGGGGCCGGCGCGCGCAATGGGCAGCAAAGAGCCGCTGTTTGAAGAATTGGCTTACCGCACACCGGCCGGCGACACCGTCATCGTGCTTGAAGTCGATAAGCTGCCACCGGCACCGATCGCGGACAAAGTGATCGAACGCTGCGGCATTCGTGCTGAGCAACTGACTATGATTCTTACCCCCACCACCAGCCTTGCCGGCGGTGTGCAGATCGTCGCACGGGTGCTCGAAGTGGCATTACACAAGCTCCATGAGCTCAAGTTTCCGCTTGAGCAATTGCTGGACGGGTCAGGCGCGGCGCCGTTGCCGCCGCCGTCACCGAACTTCATGACCGCCATGGGCCGCACCAACGATGCCATCCTGTTCGGCGGTCAGGTGCAGCTCTATGTCGACAGTGACGATGATGCCGCGCGCAGCCTTGCCGAACAGATGCCGTCATCGACCTCACGGGATTTCGGTCAGCCCTTTGCGCAGGTCTTCAAGGGCTATGGTTACGACTTCTATAAGGTCGATCCGATGCTGTTTTCGCCGGCGCAGGTCACGGTCACCAATGTCAGGAGCGGTCACAGCTTTAGCGGCGGTGCGCTGCACGAACAATTGCTGGAGCAGTCATTCGGCGCGTGACTTCCTCTAGCGGCGCGGCACTGCGCATTGTCATCTTCACCGACGAGCCAGGCTGGCACGGCGCACAGCTCAAGGCCTGCTTCGCTGCCTACGGCGCGCAGGCTGAGTATCATTCGCTGCTGGACTGCGATGTCGATCTCGCAGCCAATGCAGCGGGCTTGGTCATCGGCCGGCACCCTAGGCCACTGCCCGATGCGGTGTTCGTACGCGGGGTGCCGGGCGGTTCCTTGGAAGCGATCACGCTGCGTCTCGATCTGTTGCACCGGCTCGCTGCGCTCGGCGTGCCTGTGATCAATTCGGCGCGCACCATCGAGCGTACCGTCGACAAGGCCATGACCAGTCTGCTGCTACATCGGCACGCCATTCCGACACCCCAGACTTTTGTCAGTGAATCGCTAGCTCGGTCGCGCGCCTATGTCGAGACGACACTGGCGCGCGGCGTGAGCCTGGTCAAGAAACCGCTGTTCGGATCCCAGGGCAAGGGCCTGCGACGGGTGCGCACGGTGGACGATCTGGGCTATCTCATGCCCGGCGAGGTGTGCTATCTGCAACACTTTGTGGCGGTCGACCAAGCGCCCTACCGAGATTATCGCGTGATGGTGGTCGAGGGCCGCGCGGTGGCCGCGATGGAGCGTGTCAGCGACCACTGGATCACCAATCGTGCGCAAGGGGCGGACTGTCATGCCCTGCCTTTGAATGACAAGCTTGTGGAACTCGCCGAAGCCGCCGCATTAGCAGTCGCTGCCGACTATGCCGGCGTCGATCTGCTGCATGCCCCTGACGGACGCTGGCTGGTGATCGAGGTCAACGGTATTCCGGCCTGGCAAGGCTTGCAGTTCGCCACCGGCATCGATATCAGCGCCTTGCTGGCAGGCGCTTGCCTGCGTCGCATCGCGGTCGCCGCCGCATCTCGATGACGGTTTCGCGCGACGATCTGGCCGCCAGTCTGGCCAAGGCTTGTCGCATGGATGTGGTGGCGTTTAAACCGGGCAACGTCAGTCTGTGGGCGGCGGGGCACGGCATGCGCGCCGCAGATTTTCTGCGCAGTGCACGAGTCGCTGTGCCTTGTTTGACCGTGCCGCAGGCAGGTGTCGGGGAGCGTATCGAAACCGCCATCGTCGCGACCCATGCGGCGGTTGGCTGTAATACGAATCTCGGCATCGTGCTCTTGCTTGCACCGCTGGCGGCGGCGGTCCAGTGCACCACCACTGACTGTCTGCGTGGCCGGCTCGCGCGCGTGCTCGCGACGCTCGATCGCGCCGACGCGGCGGCGTGCTTTCGCGCCATCTGCATCGCGCAACCCGCTGGTCTCCGACAGGTCGCGGCAGCTGACGTGCGCGAAGCACCGCACATCGACTTGTTGAGCGCGATGCATCTAGCCGCTGGTCGCGATCGGATTGCCGCAGCCTATGTCAGCGACTATCGGGAGGTTTTCGAAATCGGTGTGCCGGCGCTCATTGCAGCGCGTCGGCGTTGGCGATCTCTGCCCTGGGCGACCACCGCCTGCTACTTGCGTTTGCTCGCCGCCAGCCCTGATACACACATCGTACGCAAGTGGGGAATGAGGCTTGCGCTGGAGGTTTGTGAGCGCGCCCGAGCGGTGGAATCGACCCTTAAAGCGTGCGAGAATCCTCGCGCCGCCGTCGCCCCTTTACGGGCCTTCGACGACGAATTGAAATCAAGAGGCGTCAATCCGGGAACCAGCGCGGACCTGACCGTGGCATGCGTCGCGGTGTTGCTGTTGCAAGCGCGTCGCGCGTGACAATAGTAATCCGGACGCGTAGCCAAGCACCTGCGGTGCGCGCATATGAACGCTGACGAGGTGTTGGCGCAATGTCGATTTTCAAAGCACTCTTTGCCACTCAAACTGCACAATCC
>JANLSI010000515.1:0-1549 GCA_031362345.1 Pseudomonadota bacterium | reverse complement strand
CTGCCGTCGAACTTGTGTGGCAGCGATGCTTTCAGCGCTGCGACATGTTGTCAACAGCCGAACAGCCGGTCTGATCAGATAGCTTCCATCGAGGTCTTGTCGCGACGGGCCACATGCCGACATGCAGGTCGGCCTTGCGCTCTTGCGCGATGCACGGCGCTCGATCCCATTTGCGGTCATCAGGCAGTGACTAATGCCTCAAGCGATCCTTTCGCCAGCGTATATCAGCACTGAGGCGGAGAGCAATTGTTGACTGGCCATTTGCGTTGGCACATCGCTGCTACCGTTGCAGAGGTTTCCAGCCTACTAAATCTTGCCTATGTTTCTGGCAGAAGCTCGCCCCAATCAGGACTTGCAAGGAACCGAATATGAGATCCCCCGTAAATATCTCGCGTGCTGCGTTCGCCGCCACAGTGCTCGCGCTCGGCTGCTGGTCTGCAGAAGTTGCCGCGCAAAGCCCACCGGGCGTCGCCTACATCACCAGTCAGGATGGCGATATCGCAGTCCTCTCGCTCGACACACTTTCGATGGCCGAGTCGATCCACGCCGACGGCAAAGGTCCGCGCGGCTTGGGTGTCACGAGGGACGGCAAGTATCTGGTGACGGCCAATCGCGACGGCGGCGATGTTTCCGTGATCGACCTCGCAACGAAGAAAGTCATCAAGCACATCGCGATCGGCCAGAACCCGGAGTTCGTGCGCGTGCGCGGCGACTATGCCTACGTCAGCTTCGAACCGAGTTCCAAAGGCGGGCCCCCGCCCAAACCCGGCGAGCCGGAGAAAAAGGACGATGCCGACGATGAAAAGATGGTGCCCGCCAAGATCTCCATCGTGGATTTGAAGAAGTTCGAGGTTGTCGGCGAGGTGACGAGCGGTCCCGAGACGGAAGGAATTGAATTTACGCCAGATGGCAAAGCGATGCTCGTCACCAACGAGGCCGATAATACCGTGACGGTGCACGAGTTGCCGGGCGGAAAGCTTTTGAAGACTATCGATACGCACACACTGGGTGATCGTCCGCGCGGCGTGAAGGTATCGCCGGACGGCGGCAACTACGTCGTTACGCTGGAATTCGGCGACAAGGTTCTGGTGCTGGACAAAAACTTCGAACCGATTAAGACCTTCGCGACGGGTAAGTCCCCATACGGCATCGCCTTCGACCGCAGTGGAAAGCGCTTGTTCGTTGCAACCTCGAAGTCCAAGGAGCTACAGGTTTACGACGGTAAGACTTTCGAGCCGATCAAGAACATCCCGACCCGCGATCGTTGCTGGCATTTCAGCTTTACTCCCGACGACAGCAAGATCGTTGTTGCGTGCGGCCGGTCCAACAACGTGCTCGTCTTCGATGCGACCTCCTACGAGCTCCTCAAGGAATTTCCGGTGAAAGACATGCCCTGGGGCGTGGTCACCTATCCAAAAGCGATGGGCAGCCTCGATCAGCCCTAACTCCCTTCGGTAGAACGCCTCCCATGTCTGAGTTGGTGCATGGGTCAACAGCGCCGCCCACGGTGTGTCGGGAGAGTGCTCGATTTACCCTCGATAGCAGAAGT
>JANLSI010000483.1:0-3933 GCA_031362345.1 Pseudomonadota bacterium | reverse complement strand
AGCTCGATGCCCTGCGTGCGGTGTTGCCGCGCTGGCGTGCGCTAGAGAGCGACCTGGGGATATCTACATTGAATATCGAGTTGCCGTTGGAGCATGACTCGCATGCTGCGGTGATCGCGTCCGGCTGAGTAGTCGTCGACGCGGCGCGCGGCCGCCGCGTCATACGCACTGGCCTTATCGCCGCCGCCTCGGCGGCGGCGGTGGGATCTCGAAGAAGATGTCGTCCAGTGGCGAGGCGTAATCTGCGGCGAGATCCCCCAGTTGATAGGCGTTCAAGGCGACTTTGATGTTGCGCATATCCTGGAAGTGCGCGACGTCAGCCTCGCAATCCTTGGCCGCGCGCTTCAGATCCCGTGCTTCGCCATCGAGCGCGCGTGCAACTGCGTCGGGTGTCAGCTCACCCGTGCCGCCCACCCCATTCATAGCGAAGGGTGCGATCAGATCCTCCAGCTCTGCGCGTAGTTGCTGACATTGATCGGCGAGCAGGTGGTTGTATTGCAGCAGCCGTTCGCGCGCCAGGCTGTTCAGGGCGACGCTGTCGAGTTGCTCGGTCTGCAGCTGCAAGCCGAGCAGGGTCAGCAGATCGCTGCTGGCATAGGCCTGGTTGGCCTGCTGCATGAGCGTGGTCTTGCGCACACGCTCGTTCTCGTCCAGTTCGCGATCGGGATGCAATTCACTGGCGAGTTTGCGGTAGATTTCGCGCACCGCCTGGCTCGCGCCCTGGGCCAGCTGGTGGCGTAGGGCTTCCTGAGCTTGGGCCTTGGCGCTCTGCTTAGGCGTCGCTGCGCGACGCGCGGTGTCGGATTGGTGTTCAGCTTCGAGCTTCGCGGCCATCACCTGCGCGAAATCTTCCGCCGTGAGTATTGATGCGTCTTCTTCTTCGTCGAGATCGAGGCCGAAGACTTCGCTTGCCATGGTACGCAGCAAGTCGGCCTCGATCGCTCGTTCTTCCTCGAAACCGACTTCCGCGTATTTGTCATAGAGCGCAATCAAGTCCGCGTCTGGCCCGGCGGCCAGGATCTCGGACAGATGCCAGTGCAGGATCTCGATGGCCTTGGTCTTCTGTCGTTTGCTGAGTTCCTGGCCGTCGATGGCGCGACTCAGGATCATGACGAGTTGCACGCGGCGTTCACGGAAGCGGGCGACCAGGGGCTCGATTTTGCTTGTCACGCGGTTGTGCAAGGTCGGCACGAATTCACGCCATTGCGTGAGCGCGGCGCGCAGGGCGTCGATGTCCTTCACTAGCTTATTGAACTGCTTGCGTTCCTTACTCAGCTTGGCGCCGCGCGGGCTGGCCGCGCGCAGCTTGAGCGCCAGGGCGTTGAGGGGGTCTTGTTTCTCCGGTGGCGCTGACTGGGGCATCGTGATGTTGCGTGCTTTGGGCAGGGGATTAGGCCGACAGTGTACGCATTGGTGAGCGTGCGATTAAGCCTACCAAGCCTGTACGGCGCTGGATTTGAAACTCACCCAGACCGTCGCACCGATCGCCAGCGGGGCGTCCTGCAAGGCGGCATGACTGACCATGGCCTGCACGCATTCGGCGGCGTCGACGGTGACCAGTACACCGTTACCCCGCTCAGCGAGAGCCACCACGCGCCCGGGGAAGCAATTGCGCATGCTTGAGGCCAGGCGCGCCGCCGACAACACCACGTAGGTCGGGTCGATGGCGACACGGGTTGCGGTCTGCACCTGTTCGCCGATCTGGATATGTAGCCGGCCGGTATCGAATAGATGGCGCGCGGCATCGAGACTACCGGCATAGACGTTGACCAAGGCCGCCGGCCCCAGCTTGCCGTCGGCGATACCGATCACCCGGCTGGCCAGCGCCTGCGCACGTAATTCGTCGTGACTGCTGAACACCACGGTCAGCGCGCGTGATGCGCCACACTCGGCGATGAAACTGGCGAATTCCTTGGCCACCTCGGCATCGAGATGGGTGAAGGGTTCGTCGAAGATCAGGGCTTCGGGTTCGAACACCAGCACGCGCGCCAAGGCGACTTTCTGTGCCTCGCCGCCGGACAGTTGGCGGGCATCGCGTCCGGCGAGATGGGCGAGTCCCAGTCTGTCCAGCATGGGTCCGACCCGTGCGCTGCGCGTGCTGCGTGCCACGCCGCGCAGGCGCAAGCCCATCTCGACGTTGGCGTAGACCGTGCCGCGCAGCAGGTAGGGACTCTGGGGCAGCAAGCCGACCCGTCGTCGCAGCGCGACGATACCGCTGGCGGTAACCAACTCGCCGCCGAAGTGCAGTTGGCCACTGCTCGGTGGCGCCTGCAGGGCAAGCATGCGCAGCAAGGTACTTTTGCCCGCGCCATTGCGTCCGACGATGGCTGTCACGGTGCCTGCTTCGATTTTCAAGTCGTCGATGCTGAGCACCGGTGCGCCGCCATAGCCGATGACCACCTGTTGCAATTCCCAGGCGCACGCTTGATTGCTCATCGTCGTGTGCGTGCGAGCAAGCCCAGCGCGCCGTTGACGAGTAAGGCCACTGCCAGCAGCAGTACACCGAGCGCGAGCGCCAGTTCGAATTCGCCCTTGCTGGTTTCAAGCGCGATAGCGGTGGTCATGATGCGCGTGTAGCCGGCGATGTTGCCGCCGAGCATCATCGCCACACCCACTTCGCCGATGGCACGACCGAAGGCCATCACAATAGCCGCTAAAATGGCGATACGTGCCTCCGAGACGAATAAGCACGCTTGCTGGATCGCGCTTGCGCCGAGCAGACGACAGGTGAGGGCGAGCCGCGGGTCGGTGGATTCGACAGCAGTGATGACCAGGTTCCAGATGATCGGCAGCACCAGCACCGCCTGGCCCACGACCATGCCGCTGGGCGTGAACAGCAGACCGTATTCGCCGAGTGGCCCCCGCCGCGAGAGCAGGCCATAGAGCAGTAGCCCGACCACCACGGTCGGCACTGCCATCAAGGCGTTCAGCCCATGGCGCACGATGGGCCGCCCCGGAAAACGCCACAAGGCCGTAGCGACGCCCAGTGGAATGCCAGGCACCGCCGCGATCGCGACTGCGTTCAGGGAGACCAGCAGCGAGGTCGTGACGATGCGCCAGACCTCGGCGTCGAAACTGACGATCAGCCGCAGTGCCGCCAGTCCGGCGGCGAGAAAATAATCCATCAGCGCGTTAGCGGTCCGGCACGCACGGGTTCACGGCCGTTGCGGGTGGACGGCGATCGCGCGGCGTTCCCGGTCTCACTGCGTGCCGGCGTTGGGCACAAACAACTGCTCATTCTCAATTTTGAAACCGCCGATCAAGGCCTGACCCTGGGTGCTGACCAGGAAGTCCGAGTAAGCGCGTGCGAGGGCAGCCTGCACGTGGGGATAGCGCTGCGGATTGACCAGGATGACGTGGTAAGGATTGTTCAAGATCGGGTCGCCCTGGTGCAGGATTTTCAGCGCGAGGTTCTTGCGGTAGGCGATCCAGGTGCCGCGATCAGTCAAAGTATAAGCCTGTTTGTCGGTGCTCATCTGTAATACCGGGCCCATCGCCTGGCCGGTCGACAAATACCATGGACCGCTAGTCGTGACATGGGCGGCTTGCCAGAGTGCCAGTTCCTTGACGTGGGTGCCGGACTTATCGCCGCGCGACACGAAGGCCTGGGCGTGGCTCGCAATCGTGGCAAAAGCCTGCGCGGCATCGGTCGCTGCGCCCACCGCCGCAGGGTCGGCTGCTGGCCCGACGATGACGAAATCGTTGTACATCACGGCGCGCCGATCGATGCCGGCGCCGGAGGCGACAAAGGCTTGCTCGGCATCTGGATCATGGGCGAGCACGACATCGACGTCACCGTTGCGTCCCAGTTCGAGCGCCCTGCCGCTGCCCACCGCGATGACGTCGATGACGACACCGTGGGCGCGCTCGAAAGTGGGATGGATAGCGGCCAGCAACCCGGAGTTCTCGGTGCTAGTGGTGGTGGCGAGCCGC
>JANLSI010000381.1:0-4804 GCA_031362345.1 Pseudomonadota bacterium | reverse complement strand
GAAATTCCTGACCGGCGCATTGGAAGCCGAGCGTCTGTCGCTGCGGCCGGCGAGCTACTACGAAAAGCATAAAGTCGAGCTCAGACTCTCGACGCGCGTCGAGAGCATCGATCGCCCAGCGCGCATCCTGCGTCTTGCGGGGGGCGAAACACTGCCCTACGCGGGCCTCGCGTTCACCACCGGTACCCGCGTCCGGCTGCTTGAAGTGCCCGGCGCCGAACAGGCCGAGATCCATTACATCCGCAGTCTCGCCGACGGTGAGCGACTCGCCGCTCGACTGCCCCAGGTGCAACGCATCGCGGTCATCGGCGGCGGTTTCATCGGTCTGGAAGTGGCGGCGATGGCGCGCGAACTCGGCAAAGAGGTCGTGCTGATTGAAGCCTTCGATCGTCTCATGGCGCGTGCCGTGGCGCCGCAAGTGTCGACCTTCTACGCCGATCTGCATCGCGACCACGGCGTCGAACTATTGCTCTCGGCGGGTGTGACGGCGATCAGCACCAGCGGTGACGCGCACACCGTCGTGACCACCACCGGCGCCGACTATACCGTCGATTTGCTGGTCGTCGGTATCGGCGTGCTGCCCAATAGCGAAGTGGCCGAACAGGCGGGACTCGAATGTCGTAATGGCATCGTGGTCGACGATTGCGCACGCACCAGCGATCCACTGATCGTCGCGGCGGGCGACTGCACCTGGCATATGAATGGTTTTCTTCAGCGCGAACTGCGGCTGGAGTCGGTACAGAACGCGGTCGACCAGGCCAAGAGCGCGGCGGCGAGTCTGCTCGGCCAGCCTAGCGTGTATTGTCAGGTGCCGTGGTTCTGGTCGGATCAGTACGACGTCAAACTGCAGATAGCCGGCATCGGCATGCCGCACGATGTAGCCGTATCGCGCGGTGACCCGGCGACCAGAGCATTCTCGGTGTTTTATTTCCGCGCTGGCGCGCTGGTGGGAGTCGATTCGCTCAATCGGCCGGTTGAGCACATGGCAGCACGCAAATTGCTGGCACAGGGCACGGCACTGCAACCCGCGCAGGCGGCCGATGGCGCTTTCGATCTCATGGCCCTGGCGCGCGCTTGAGCGCGGTTCGGCGAAAACAATTAGAACGACGAAGAGGGAGGAGAACAGGCGATGCCTAAAATTATTTACGTCGACATCGACGGCGCGCGGCACGAGTGCAAGGTTGCCAACGGCGTGTCGGTCATGGAAGGCGCAGTGCAGAATGGCGTTGCCGGCATCCTGGCGATCTGCGGTGGCAGTTGCGCATGTAGCACCTGCCACGTCTATATCGACTCGGCCTGGGCCGAACGCGCCGGGGCGCCCAGTGACATCGAGGACTCGACTCTAGAGCTGGCCTACGATCGCAAGCCCAACAGTCGGTTGTCGTGCCAGCTTGAAGTCAGCGATGCGCTAGACGGTCTGGTGGTACATGTCGCGCAGAACGACGGCTGAGGCTTAGCCCATGGGCGTGAGATGCACGCTACTCACGAATCCCGCCACGGCCTGGGGCTGAGTTCGTGCGCGAACTGCATGACTTCCAGCGTTCCAGCTCGGCCCACCGCGTACGCATTGCGCTGGCCTTGAAGGGGCTGCACTACACCGCGATACCCGTCGCACTGCAGGACGGCGAGCATCTTGAAGCGGAATATCGCACCGTCAATCCGCAGGGTCTGGTGCCGGTCTACAGCGACAAGCAGATCCTGCTCAGCCAATCGCTGGCGATCATCGAATACCTTGATGAGGTCTACCCCGAGCCCGCACTGTTGCCAGCCACTCCCGTCGAACGCGCCCGTGCGCGGCAGTTCGCGCTGTTGATTGCGGCCGACCTGCAACCGCTGACGGCCTTGCGCGTGATGAGCTATCTGCGCGACGCCGTGCGCATGGACGTTGCGGCGCGCAGACGCTGGTTTAATTACTGGTTGATGGAAGGACTGGACGCGCTTGAGCTGTGGCTGTCGGCGGCCGAGCGCGCGAGCCCGTTCTGTGTCGGCGCGCAGCCGTCCATCGCCGACGTCTGTCTGGTGCCACAGCTCGAAGTCGCGCGACGCGGCGGCATCGACATCGACGAGTTTCCGCGTCTGGCCGCCGTCGAGGTCCGTTGCCTGGCTTTGCCGGCGTTTCAGAACGCACGTCCTGCGGCCAACGCCGCACCACCATGAACTGCGGCGCGGCTAGCGCCATGGGAGGCCGTCGAGATGATCAACGATCGCATTGAGCAGCGCTGGTTGGCGGCCTTTCGCCAGGTCTTCGAACTGTGCAAAGTGCAGCCGGGCGAACAGATTGCCCTGCTGGCCGAGAGCCAGTCGCGATCCTTGAACATCGAGCTTGCACGCCTCGCCCTCGAACAACTCGGTAGCCATCCTGTGACGGTCACAGTACCGACCCCAGCGCAGACCGCGCCGGTGCCGGTGCGCTCGACTGGCGCAAGCCAGGCCCTGCACGGCCAAACCGCAGCGCTGGCCGCGCTGAAGGCGAGTGCGTTGGTGGTTGACCTCACCGTCGAAGGCTTGCTGCACGCACCGCAACTGCCGGACATCCTGGGTGCCGGTGCGCGCGTGCTGATGGTGTCGAACGAGCACCCGGACGCGCTTGAGCGGCTGGTGCCGGTGGCGGCCGACGAAGCTGTTGCGCGTGCCGCGATCAAGGCCTGTCGCGTTGCCAACGCGATGCACGTGAGCTCGGCGGCGGGCACCGATCTGCGTATCGATTTGACCGACGCGCGCACCGGCGGCGTATGGGGTTGGGCCGACAAGCCCGGCATGTTGTCCCACTGGCCGGGCGGTATTGTCGTTAATTTTCCCAAGGCCGGTGCGGTCAACGGCCGGCTGGTGATGGATGCCGGCGACATCAATCTGACCTTCAAGCGTTATCTCACCAGCAGTGTCGAACTCATCATCGAGAACGACTTCGTGACAGCCATCAACGGCGTCGGCACCGATGCCGAACTTATGCGCCGCTATCTCGCCGCGTGGGATGATGTGCAGGCCTATGGCGTCAGCCATGTGGGCTGGGGATTGAACGAGCGCGCGCGTTACGAGGCACTTGCGATGTACGACCAGCGTGACACCAATGGCACCGAGCTGCGTGCCTTTGCCGGCAACTTTCTTTATTCGACCGGTGCCAACGAGATGGCGGGGCGCTACACCGAAGGCCATTTCGATTTGCCGGTGCGCAATTGCACCGTGACCCTCGATGGTCGCGCGGTGGTCGAGGCTGGCCAACTCGTGAAGGTATAACGCCATGATAGAAGACGCACCGATCTTCGACCCCAGCGCCTTCCGACTGAGCGAGCGGGAGGCCGAGCTGACTACGCTTGCACGGCGGCTGGGCCAGGATAAATTTGCGGCGCGCGCTGCGACCTTCGATCGCGAAGCGCGCTTCCCGACCGAGAACTATGTCGATCTGCGCGAGGCCGGCCTGCTCGGTATCTGCGTGCCGCGCGAGCAGGGCGGTCTGGGCGCTGACTATCGTGCCTATGCGCTGACCGCCGCCGAGATCGGTCGCTATTGCGGGGCCACCGCCCTGACTTGGAACATGCATGTCTGCTCTTGTTTATGGAGCGGTCCGCTGGCGGATGGTATGGACATGGAAATCGACGAGCGACGCGCCCACGAGCGGCGCCGCGCGCTGCATTACGCGCGCATCATCGAACAGGGTGCAATCTATGCGCAGCCCTTTTCCGAAGGCGGCAGTGCCGCCGCCGGTGCCGTGCCTTTCGCCACCACGGCGCGGCCCGAGGGCGATGGCTGGCGGCTGAACGGTCGCAAGATCTTTGCGTCCTTGTCGGGCAGCGCTGACTACTACGGCATTCTCTGCACCGAAGAGCGCGGCGAGGCGGCGCCGTCGCGACGTCACACCCTGTATGTCGCCGTGCCGGCCAGCGCGCGTGGCGTGAGCGTGACGGGCGAATGGGATCCACTCGGTATGCGCGGCACGGTATCGCGCACGCTGTTGCTGGACGATGTGCAGGTCTCAGCCGACGAGGCCTTGATGCCGGCCGGGGTCTACTATCAGGCGGCGATCCGCATGCCGCATATGTTCATGACCCTGACGCCGACCTATATCGGTATCGCGCAGGCGGCCTATGACTTCACCGTGCGTTACCTGCGCGGCGAAGTGCCTGGCCAGGGTGGCGACAAGCGGCGCAGCTCACCGTCGAAGCAGCACAATGTCGCTGAGATGCAGATCCGTCTGGAGCAGACCAAAGCCCTGTGGTTCCAAGCCGTGTCCGAAGCGCGCATCGACCCGAGCCGTGAGCAGGTGATGCGGGCTTACGCGGCGCAGTTCAGCGCCATGGAAAATGCCAACGAACTCTGTCAACTCGCTATCCGCACCTGTGGTGGCCAGTCGATGTTGAAATCCCTGCCGCTCGAACGGCTTTATCGCGACAGCCGCTGTGGCTCGCTGATGCTGCCGTGGAGCGCCGACCTATGTCTTGAGCGCATTGCGCGCGACGCACTCTATCTGCCCGGCGAGAGCGACTAGTGCTGCCCTTTGCCGACTGGCTTGAGGCGCACGCGACGCGTACGCCCGAGCAGCGCGCACTGATCTTCGAAGACACGGTCTATACCTATGCCGCACTGGCCGCACGCAGCGCACGACTGGCGGCGTGGTTGCAGCACGAGCGTGGTCTCCTACCGGGGGCGCGCCTCGCATGGCTAGGTTTCAACACGCCAGATCTGGTCGCCTTGCTGTTTGCCTGTGCGCGGGTCGGGGTGGTGCTGTTACCGCTCAATTGGCGGCTGTCCGATCAGGAACTGGCGGCCATCGTGGCCGATGCGGGGGTGGTGTTGGCGGTGGTCGATG
>JANLSI010000260.1:0-2290 GCA_031362345.1 Pseudomonadota bacterium | reverse complement strand
TCAGCACGGAGTGGCACCATGACCCGATTGCCAGTGATCGTAGGATTTGGCGGCGTCGGCCCGGCCGGGCGTTCGTCTTTCCACCACGCTTATCACCGCATCATCTGGGAAAGCATCGACACCGCCCGCCGCCAGCGCACGGTCACCGCCCTCGCCGCGATGATGAATTTGGGCTATGTGAAAGACGGCGAGCTATGCCGCCCCGATGGCAGCGCCTTCGATACCGCAGGTCTGGTCGAACTCGAAAGCGCTGTTCTAGACGGCACCTTGATCCGCCGCCTCGAAGTGGCACGCTTCGACCCCGATCAGGTGAGCGGCAATATCGAGCTGCCGATCGTCGCCGACGACATTCACAGCAACCGCATCACGGTCGCTGCGAGCGACCTGCCCGATCCCCTGCCGCCCGGCTGGGAAGTGCTGGATAGCCGCGATGGCAAGGTCAGCATTGCGCTCGCGACGGGCAGCGCGCTGTGGGTTGAGACTCGGCGCAAGCTCGCCGTCCAGTCCGGCGGCCAATTGCCGAGCGGCTTCGACCCGGCTGCGCTGTATCCCTCGCGCTTTCATCCGCGTGGTTTGCAATTGGCGATCATCGCCTCGTCCGACGCGGTGCGCTCGATGGGCATAGCTTGGTCGACGGTCATCAATACCGTGCATCCCGACGAAATCGCGGTCTACGCCGCCAGCGCCATGGCCCAACTCGACGGCAACGGCACCGGCGGCATGCTGCAGGCTCGCCTGCGGGGCAACCGCGTCAGCTCCAAGCAGCTGCCGCTGGGCTTGAACACCATGCCGGCCGACTTCGTCAACGCCTATGTGCTTGGCAGCGTGGGCGCGACCGGCGCCAACGCCGGCGCCTGCGCGACCTTCCTCTATAACCTGCGTCTGGCGGTCGAGGACATTCAGTCTGGTCGCCGTCGCGTCGCGGTGGTCGGCAACGCTGAGGCACCCTTGCTGCCGGAAGTGATCGAAGGCTATGCCGCCATGAGCGCACTCGCGACCGACAGCGATCTGTGCCGACTCGACGGCGTCACCGTACCGGACTACCGCCGCGCCTGCCGTCCGTTCGGCGATAACTGCGGTTTCACCCTCGGCGAATCGGGTCAGTACTTCGTGCTGTTCGACGACAGCTTGGCGCTCGAACTCGGCGCCCAGATCCACGGCGCGGTCAGCGATGTATTCGTCAACGCCGACGGCTTCAAGAAATCCATTTCCGCGCCCGGCCCAGGCAACTACATCACGCTCGCCAAGGCGGTCGCCTCGGTGCGTGGGATGTTCGGCGATGAGGTCGTTCGCAAGCGCAGCTTCGTGCAGGCCCATGGTTCGAGCACGCCGCAGAATCGCACGACGGAGAGCCGCATCATGAACCTGGTGGCCAGCGCCTTCGGTATCGAAGACTGGCCGGTCACCGCCATCAAGGCCTTCGTCGGTCATTCCCTGGCGCCGGCCAGCGCCGATCAGATGACGGTTACCCTCGGCGTGCTGCGTCACGGCGTGATGCCCGGTATCAAGACCGTCGACCAACTCGCCGGCGATCTCGACGACAGCCATCTTGCCATCGCTTTGCACGACGTCGAACTCGGCGATCGCGCGGAAGTGGCGTTCCTCAACTCCAAGGGCTTTGGCGGCAACAATGCGACCGGCGCGGTGATCTCTCCGCGCCGCACCGAAGCGATGCTCGCCCAGCGGCACGGTGCGCAGGCGATGGCGGCGTGGCGCAAGCGCCAGGACGCGGTCGTAGAACGCGCCCAAGCCTACGATGCCGAATGCCTGGCCGGCCCCATGCAGCCCATTTATCGCTTCGGCGACGCACTGATCGATGAGAAGGACATCACCATCGACACCAACGGCATACATATTCCGGGCTTTGCCCATAAGGTCGATTTGCGTCTCGCCAACCGCTATGGGGACATGTGCAAATGAGCGCGAGCTTCATGCTCGAAGACGCGGGCCCGCTGTAGTGGCCGAGACCAAGACCTGTACGGGCTGCGGCGCGCCTTTCGGATGCGGGCGTAGTGACGCCAGTTGCTGGTGCAGCGCCCTGCCATCACTGCCGGCCGCCGCACTGGATGGATTGCGTGACTGCTATTGCCCGGCTTGCCTGGCGGCGATTGTCGCCACGCGGCGCGACGATATCCCCTCCGCCGAGCAAGCCAAGGACTGAGCATCGGCGAGGAACAGCAGCGGTGATCGAGACCCATAAGATAGTGCGCTGGCCCTTGGCTCTGCTGGTCATCGCATCGGTTCTCGCCTGCACGGCGCCCCCCCAGAAGCCACCCGCGCCCAAACCCAT
>JANLSI010000212.1:0-3876 GCA_031362345.1 Pseudomonadota bacterium | reverse complement strand
CCGACATCGCGCTTTTTACCCGGCAATTCGGCTGAGGCGCGCCAGGCCTGGTTGCGCGATAAGTGGCGTGGTCTTGGCAGTTTATCGGCTGCCCTAGTCTCGCTCGGGATCGTGATCTTAGGTGGGACCCTCGCCCTCCAGGTTGGGAATGTCCTGCCGAATCCGGGTTGCGAAGCGGGCAGTGGGATGGGGTTCTGGGGTTGTCACGCCCATTCGTTCAAGACGCTCTTGATGGGACTGCTTGCGGCAGACTTCCTGTTACTTACGTGCTGGCTTCTGTTCGGGCCGCCGGCCGCCGGCGACAGTGACGCCGACGTGGTCGCCTACCGGCGTGCGCTGGCCAGCGTGGTGTGGCGTTCGCGCTATGTGCTGCTGGCGCTGTCCATCGTGGTGATGTTGCTGCTGGTCATGGATCAGGGGCGCGATGTGATCTATGCGATCGCTGCTTCTACATCGAACCTCGAGGGCGAATTCGCGTTCCGCGATCTCTTCAACAGCGCGGTGGTGGTCGCGCTGACGAATATCTCGTTGTGGACATTCGGCTTCGCCTGCTGGTTGTGGACACGTTGCGCGGTGAAAGTCCGTTCGACGGCCGCGACCCGCTGCGCTACCGGCAATGCCGATATCGAAATTTTCGCGCGCGATTGGGCACGCGCCCTCGGTATCGCCCCCTGCCTGGTCGCGGTGCTGATGTGTGTGACTGCGATGGGCGATGCGGTCGCGGCTGCGGCGGCGGCGACGGGACCGGTAAAATGGGGCGCGATAGTCGGACTATGCGCGTTTGTTTTTCTCGTACTGGCGGGCGGCGTAGGCTTCGTACTGGTCCGTATCACCGACGATGTCGATACGGCGGATGCGCGCAACGGCACATATTTCGATTGCGCCACGGTCGAGCAAACGGTGGGCAATCCGCACTATCGGCTGTTCACACGGGTCACGCCGACCTGGCTGCCGAGCTTCGCCCTGTTATTGGGCCTGGCCTGTCGCTATCTGCAATTGCAAAGCGCTGCCCACGATCTTGGCTTGCCCAGTCTCGCCTTGGCTATTTTGCTGTTCGAGCTGAGCTTCTGGCTGTCGCTGGTAGGATGGTTGTCGCTGTACGAACAAAGCAAGTCCGTGCCCTGGGTGTTATTCGCGCTGTTTTTGATGGGCGCGCTGGGCGCGCTCGGCTTGACTGACAACCACGTCGTAGCCGGTGCGGTGAGTGATGCCAGCGCCAGCATGCCGCTTACTGGCCTGGCGATGTTTTATCCGACCTTGAAAATCGCCGTCGTTGTTTGTCTGGTGCTAGCCCTGCTGTTAAAGATGCTACAAACGACGAGCGCAGGATCACTTCGGCTCAGCACGGTCGCCGTCGTCATGACCGGCGTGATCGGCGTCGTGTGGTGGATTGTGAGTCAGGCCAATCGTGCCGCCTTGCCGGTCCACGCCGATCTGCCGGCCTCGCAGCCGATCGCGAACGTGAGTAGCCCATCGCTAAGCGCTCGCCCAGCCGGGCATGAGCGCATCGCGCTAGAGCAGGCCATGGCGGATTGGGTGAGGCAGGTTGTGCACGGCGCAGACGCGCAGCCGATGAGTGGCGGCGAAGAAGGCCTACCGGTCTATTTCGTCGCCGCCGAAGGCGGCGGCATACGCAGCGCCTATTGGACAGCCAGTGTCCTTGCGCAACTCTCATCGCGGATCGCGAACTTTGACCAGCGCACCTTCGCGATGTCCGGCGTCTCGGGTGGCAGCCTCGGTATTGCCGTCTATCGGGCTTGCAGCGTCGGGGCATTGGCCGGGCAAGAACGCGACATCACGCAATGCGTCGAGCGCTTCGGCCGCACCGATCTCTTGTCGCCCCTGCTCGGCGCCTGGTTTTTCGAAGATGGTGTGGCGCGCTTTCTTCCTCAGCACTGCGCGTCACCGGGCTGTGGCTTCTTGTCTCGTGGCCTGTGGTTCGAATCGGCGATGTTGGCCGCTGTGCCGGAACTCGCACAAGGCCTGCGGGCGTCGCGTGCGGCATTGCTGAAGCTGGGACAGAGCCACGTGCCCTATGGGTTATTGAACAGCACCTGGGTCGAGACGGGTGAACGCGCCATCGCCAGTGAACTCGACATCACTCCGGCGAGCTTCCCTACGGCCCGCGATCAGCTCAGCTACCTCGGCTTTGATGATCTGGCGCTGGTCACCGCTGCGCACAACAGCGCGCGTTTCCCGTTTACCAACGCACTCGGTGCGGTCAGGAACTGGCGTTCCCATTGCGCCCAGGTACCCCCTGTGAAAAATTTCGAACACGACACTTCCTCGTCCACCGACAAGCAGGTGATCTGTGGACATCTCGCTGACGGTGGCTATTTCGATAACTCCGGCGGCCACGCCATTAGCGATGTGCTACGCGCCTTCGCACGCTGTTTGAGCGGCGCCAATGCCCGCTGCACCGGGCCAGGGTTCGAGTTCATTGAAAACAAGCGCCTGCGCTTGCGCCCGGTGGTGTTCCTGATCCGCAATGGCGTCAAAGCCGATCGCGTCGTGACCGCGACTGGTTCGCCTTCCTATCCCGGTGACAAGCGTTGCACGGCCGTCCTACAACCGCACGCAACCGACATCGCGCCGCTATCGCGCAAGATTTTATCTGCCGAACTGGATAGGCCCCGCTGTGCCGGTAACGCGTCTTTGTTCGTCGACCTCTTGGGTCCCTTGATCGCCGCCTTGAACACCACCGGCATCGGTGCCAATGGCCGTCTGGCGGGTGTTCTGCCAGGCAAAATTCCACTCACCAAAGGGATCGAGGTGAAGTTGCTGGATCTCAAGCAAGACGGCGTCTTGTTTCCGCTCGGATGGCATCTTTCCATCGCGGCGCAACGCGGCATGAAGGACCAGAGTGAAAAACTCGATCTCAAAGACTTCGAGACCCCGGCGCTATGACCTCACCTATCTCCCTGCGATATACTCCAGCCATGACTCATACCCCCGCACCCGCCAAGCCTTCCGCATCGGTCGTCGTCGTACGGGACGGTGCCGATGCGCTCGAAGTCCTCATGCTCCGTCGTAACGAGAAAATTGCGTTTCACGGTGGCGCCTGGGTGTTCCCCGGCGGGCGCGTCGATGCGCAAGACGGCCCCTTGGTGGCGGGCGCGGAACTCGAGGTGGCGAAACGCGCGGCGGTGCGTGAAACGATGGAAGAAACCGGTCTGGCTGTGACCAGCGAGGTGATGCTGCCCTTCGCCCACTGGACCACGCCGGTCGAACTGCCTAAGCGCTTCGCGACCTGGTTCTTCGCCGCACCGCTCATGGGTGCCGACGCCGTGCGCATCGATAACTCGGAGATCATCGACTACCGCTGGCTGACACCCACAGCCGCGTTGGAGTTACAGGCCGCTGGTGAGTTGGAATTACCGGCGCCGACCTATATCACCCTGCTCGGCTTCAGCGTATTGCCCAATGTCGATGCACTGGTCGCCCATCTGCGTGAGGGGCAAATCCAGCACTTCCTGCCGCGTCTGGTGGCCATCGACCACGGTCGCTGCACACTCTATCGCGAGGATGCCGGCTATGAATCCCTCGACTTCAACGCCCCCGGCCCGCGTCATCGCCTGGTGATGAAGGCTGGCGACTGGCGTTACATCCGCGCGTTCTGATCCATCAGGCTCAAAACACCACGGGCAGTTCCAGATGCTCGGCATAGATGAAATGACGATGGGCCAATAAGGCCGGGCTCAAGGCAGCGGCGATCAGCGGGTCGGCATTGCCGTAGATATCCGGGTGACGAAACGCGCTTGCCATCGGGCACAGCTCGGGCGGCAGCGGATTGAGAAAGCCGCAGTGCACGGCCCAATGAATATCGAGCGCCGATAGCGTGTCACCGATCAGATAACGCCGACCGGCCCGCTGTTG
>JANLSI010000180.1:0-6743 GCA_031362345.1 Pseudomonadota bacterium | reverse complement strand
GCAGCACGTCGACGAGCTGGTGGTGAAGCCGGTCAACGAATCGGGTGGCTACGGCATGTTGATCGGGCCGACCGCCAGCGCCGACGAGCGCCATGCCTTCGCGCGCTTGGTGCGCGCCCATCCACGCAACTACGTGGCGCAACCCCTGATCGCGCTTTCGACCTGCCCGACGGTTTGCGCTGGCGGCATCGAGCCACGCCATCTCGATCTGCGGCCTTTCATTCTGCAGGGCGCGCAACACTATGTGACACCCGGCGGTCTGACCCGCGTCGCGCTCAAGAAAGGCTCGTTCGTAGTTAACTCTTCGCAGGGCGGCGGCAGCAAGGACACCTGGATCGTGGATTGCCCGTGAGCATGCTGTCGCGAGTCGCCGAACGAGTCTATTGGTTGGGGCGTTATCTGGAGCGCATCGAGAACACCGCGCGATTGGTCAGCGTGTATGGCAACGTCTTGCTCGATCTGCCGCGCCCGGCCAAGCTGGTGTGGGAGTCGTTGATCGCGATCATCGGCAGCGGCGAGGACTTCGCGGCGCGCTACGCACGCGCCGACGAGCGCAACGTGGTGCGCTTCTATCTGACCGACCGCGCCAACCCGGCCTCACTGGTCAATTCCGCCGACAACGCGCGCGAGAACGCGCGTACGGTGCGCGAGATGGTGCCGTCCAGCATCTGGGAAGGCATCAACGATCTGCACATCTACCTGCACGACAACGTCGATGCTGCGCTGGCGCGACGCGGGCGCGATGCTTTCTTGAGTCGCGTCATCGAATCCTGCCAATACCTGGTTGGCTGCATGGCCGGTAGCATGAGTCGTGACGCGGCCTATCATTTTCTGCGCGCTGGTCGCTACCTGGAACGTGCCGACATGACTTCGCGCATTGTTGACGTCGGCACCGCCAATGTCTTTCCGTGGGGTACCACGGGTGGCCGCGATGAAGCGGGCGCGAGCCGTGATTCTGATCCTTACGAAAGCATTCTGTGGATGAACGTGCTGCGTTCGCTGAACGCATTGCAGATGTATCGGCGCCTGGTGCCTGAACGTATTTGCGCGGAGGAGGTGGTGGCGTTTCTGCTAAAGGATGAGAGTTTCCCGCGCGCGGTGGCCAATTGTCTGGAGGCCTTGCAGTCCTGTCTGCGTCATCTGCCGCGCAACGAGGCGGCCGCCAGCACGGTGACGGCGGCTATCGGTCACGTCGACCAGGCCGACGTCGCGGCCTTGTTGAAACAGCAGGGTGTGCACGAGTTCATCGACCGCATGCAGATCGAATTCAACGCGCTGCACGCGGTCATCAATGCCAGCTGGTTCGAACCGCAGGCTTGAAAGACAGCGCAGTTAGCCTACGCGGCGCTCAGCGTTGTTGGCTAGAGAGTTCGTTGTCGGCCTGATCCCACATGGTGGCCCAGGCCGGCGGTGGCAGCGAACGGAACGCCTCTTTCAAACGTTCGTCCCAGTTGCGCTTCAATTCTCGCAGATAGTCGCTGTCTTCTTCGAGGATCAGGCGGTTCTGCATCTCGAAGGAATCGCTCTTGTAGGCCAGCACTTCAATGGGCGGGCCGACGCTGACATTACTGCGCATGGTCGAATCCATCGACACCAGACCGCACAGCACGGCGGTAGGCAGCGCGGTATCGGGTTTGAGGATGCGATCCAGGATGGGCTTGCCGTATTTGCTTTCGCCGACCTGCAGGAATGGCGTGGTGCGCGAAGTCGCAATGTGATTGCCCTGCGGGTAGATCAGGAACATGTCCGCTGCCGCGCCGAGAATCTGCCCGCCGAACAACACGCTGGCCTCGAAGTCGATACCGCCACCGGCTTTTTTCTGCTGCATGACGCTGAGCTGGCCGATGTAATCGGCGGCCTCGTCCATGCCACCCAGCGTCATCAGGCTCAAAGGCATGCCATGGTCGATATCATGGCGAATCTGACTGACGATGCCTTGCGCGGTGGCGAGATTGCCGGAGGTCAGCAGACAGAACTGCCGCGCGCCCGCCTGTCCGAAGGTGTGCATCTTCGAATAGGTGCTGATTTGATCGACACCGGCGTTGGTGCGTGAGTCGGACAGGAACACCAGTCCGGCATTCAGTTTTATCGCTACGCAGTAAGTCATCGATCGGTGGTCTGATTCTTGGGCCTTGCAAGGGTAGGGTGGCGGTCTAGACGACGCAAGGGTTTTTGCCGCGCCGCACCCAGGACAGTCGTGAACATGTTTGAAATCGTCAGCTCACTCGCCCTCAGGGCAAAACGCGATCGATGCTTAACTTGATGTGCGGGGCATCCTTGACGCTCAGCGTGGCGGATTTGCCTTCGAGGTCACCGGCTGACGCGGTCGCCGTGCCAGCGTGGGACACCCTGGCGACCACATAGAACTGCTGAACATCGGCCAGTGAATGGCCAGGCACCATCGCCATGCTGTCGTCGAGCGTAAGGGTGAGCGGCAGTTCGGCAACGGTGTGGCGCGACACCGCCAGCGGCATGGGCGGGCCGTCGACGGCACGGGCGGCGATAAACAGCGCATCGCCAGGGGCGGCCTGGGCGGCCAGGGCCGGCGCCAGACTCACACTCACCTTGACTTGCGCCTTCGGCGCAGCGGCCTGCACTGCACCGCCGTTGCGGCTGATTAATTGTTCGATTTCAGCATGTAGCGGACTGTCCTCGGCGGTCAGGGCGAGGGCCTGTTGGAGGGTCGCCAGTGCGCTGGCGCGGTCGCCCTCCTGCTGCTGGAACATGCCTTTCATGACCAAGGCGGTGGGGTTGTTGGGCGCCATGCTCAAGACTTTGGCGGTCAGTGCCTGCGCACGGCTGTGGTGTTCGTCGCCACCATTCATCAACAGCGCATCCACCAGCAGCAGCATGGCGGCCGGTTGTGCAGGGCGGAGCAGATTCAAGCTTTCGGCGGCGGCCAGCGCCTCGCCGTAGTGACCCAGCTCCATTTCGGTACGGGCGAGCAGGGCCCAGGCCTCGGCGTCGTCGGGCGCCGTCGCCAGCCGTTCGCGCACGCGGCCGACGAAGTAATCGATAGACGTAGCCTGCTTGCCCCAGTCGAGGTGAGGATGGCTGGCGCTGAACATGGCGAGTTCCGGCGAACCGAGCTGCCAGTAAAGGCCGAGCGCGGCCAGCGGCGCGGCGAGGCACAACAGGGCCAGCACGACGCGGCTGCGGCGGCGGGTCGACGGCGCCTCGTCGCTAGTCGGCAAGGCCTCAAGCACAGCGCGTTCGAGTTCGGCGCGCAGCGCCGGCGCGATGGCGGGATCGATATCGTCGGCGGCCACATCCGCTTCGAATTCCCGCAGGCGACGCAATTGGTCGTCGCTGGCGGCCGGCGTGTCGCGCTGTCGGCGGCGCAAGGGTAAGAGCAGCAGTGCGACGGCGAGCGCGGCCAGCGCGGCGAGGGTGAGCCAGAAACTCAAGGCCGTGGGTCCGCACGCGCGGCTAGCGCAGTGGCGAGGCGGGCGCGTTCAGCGTCGTCCAGCGCCGCTGGCGCAGGGGCGCGGCGACGACTGAGTATGATCACCACGGCCAGGGCCACCAGGAGCAATGCAAACGGCCCCAACCACAGCAACCAGGTGCTGCGCTTCAAAGGCGGACGGTAGAGCACGAAGTCACCGTAACGGGCCACCAGGTAGTCGCGGATCTGGACGTCGCTGTCGCCCTGTTCGAGCAGACGGCGCACTTCATCGCGCAGATCCTGGGCGAGTTCGGCATGGGAATCTTGCAAGGTCTGGTTCTGACAAACCATGCACCGCAGTTCCTCCAGCAGGGTGTCGTAGCGCGTGGCCAGGGCCGGGGCGCTGAAAGTGGCCGGCACATCGCTCGCCAGCAGTGGCGCAGCTGCCACCAATAGGGTGCCGAGCACGAGGCGACGCAAGGTCTTCACTGGGTGGCGCGCCCGAGCGTCGCCATCAGCGGCAGCAGTTGGCGCGTGAGTACTTCCTGAGTCAAGGGGCCGACGTGCTTGTAGCGGACCACACCGCCGGCGTCGAAGACGAAGGTTTCCGGCACACCGTAGACGCCGAGATCGAGGCCGAGCTTGCCCTGTGGATCAAACAGCGTGTAGCGATAGGGATCGCCACGTTCGCGCAGCCATTGACGGCCGGCGTCGAGTTCGTCGTGATAGTTGAGGCCGATCAGGTTTACCGACCCGCGGCGGCCGAGTTCGAGCAGCAGCGGATGTTCTTCGCGGCACGCCGCGCACCACGAAGCCCACACATTGAGCAGCACGGGACGGCCAAGCAGATCGTCGCGCGTCAGCGCACTAGCGGGTGTGGCCAGGGTGCCGAGCGAGAACTGCGGGGCGGGCTTGCCGATCAGGGGGGAAGGCACCAGACGCGGATCGCGCTGGAGGCCGATGCCGAGAAACACCACCAGGCTCACAAACAACAGCAGCGGTACGGCGAAGCGCAGTGGCACCATCTTCACTGAGTGACACTGCGTCCGTCGTCCGCGCATGCCGCACGCCGTGCGCTGACGCGACGGAAGCGTGGGTCGAACAGCGCGGTGACGCCACCCGCTGCCATCAAGATCGCCCCCAGCCACAGCCAGCGCACGAAGGGTTTGACGCTCAGACGCACACTCCATGCGCTGCCATCCAGCGGTTCGCCGAGCGAAATGTAGAGATCGCGGGTCAGGCCCGCATCGATGCCCGCTTCGGTCATCGGCATGGCACGCACGCGATAGTTGCGCTTCTCGGCCGACAGACGTAAGGACGGCTGGCCGGGGCGGGTAATTTCGAACTGTGCCTCGGTGCCGTCGTAATTGGGGCCGGTGAGCGGCCGCGCGGCGACGAAAGTGAAGTGATAGCCGGCCACATCGACCTCATCACCGGGCGCCATGCGGGTATGCAGGTCGACGGTATTGAGACTGACGAGGGTCACGCCGATGAGGGTAACGGCGAAGCCCAGGTGGGCCAGATGCTGACCCAGATAGGCGGCCGGCAGACTGAACAACGCGCGCCACGGCGCCTGGCGTTGACGACAGCGCTGCACGACACCGGCAAGCGTGGTCGTGATGACCCACGCCGCCATCGCGATGCCGAACATCGCTCGCGGCGAACGCGCCTCGGACAGCGCGGCCACGGCGGCGCCGAGCAGCAGCACCGTGGCTAGCAGTGGCATGCGCAGTTCACGGCACAAAGTTGCAAAGTGGTCTTGTTTCCAGCGCGCGTGCTGACCGAGACCCAGCAGCACCACCAGCGGCGTCATGACCGGTACGAACACGCTGTTGAAATAGGGTGGGCCGACCGAAATCTTGCCCATGTCCAAGGCGTCCAGCACCAATGGATAGAGCGTGCCGAGCAGCACCGTGGCGCAAGCCACGGTCAACAGCACGCTATTGGCCAGCAGGAAGGTTTCACGGGAAGTCGTGGCGTAGCTTGCGCCGACACCCATGCTGGCGCCGCGCCAGGCGTAGAGCACGAGGGCGCCACCAATGACCAGTACCAGGAAGGCGAGGATGAACACGCCGCGCGCCGGGTCGGTGGCGAAGGCATGCACCGACGTCAACACGCCGGAACGGACCAGAAAAGTCCCGAGCAAGCTCAAAGCGAAAGCGCCGATGGCGAGCAGCACCGTCCAGCTCTTGAACACATCGCGCTTCTCGGTCGCGGCCAGCGAATGGATCAAGGCGGTGCCGAGCAGCCAGGGCATGAAAGACGCGTTCTCGACCGGATCCCAGAACCACCAGCCGCCCCAGCCCAATTCGTAATAGGCCCACCAGCTACCGAGCGCGATGCCGAGCGTCAGGAAGCACCACGCCAACAAGGTCCACGGTCGTGCCCAGCGTGCCCAGGCACTGTCTAGATGGCCGCCGATCAAACCCGCGATGGCGAAGCTGAAGGCGACCGAAAACCCAACATAGCCGGTGTAGAGCATGGGTGGGTGGATGACCAGGCCGAAGTCCTGCAGCAATGGGTTCAGATCGGCGCCATCGGCCGGCGGTGGCAGCTGGCGCAGGAAGGGATTCGACGTCACCAGCATGAACAACAGGAAGCCGACGCTAATCATGGCCATCACCGCCAACACGCGCGCGACGAAGGCCAGTGGCAGGTCGCGGCTGGCGAAACTGACCGCGCATGACCAGGCCGAGAGCAGCAGCACCCACAGCAAGAGCGAGCCCTCGTGGGCACCCCACACTGCCGAAATACGAAACGCCAGCGGCAGCGCGGAGTTGGAATTATTGGCGACGTAGGCCACCGAGAAGTCATTGGTGACGAAGGCATGCACGAGCGCAACGAAGGCCAGCGCGATGAACACCAGCTGCGCGCGCGCCGCGGGCCGCGCCAGCGACATCCACAGCACATTGCCGCGCTGCGCGCCGATCAACGGTACGACGGCGGCGAGTAGGCCGATGGCCAGTGCCAGGGCGAGGGCGAAATGGCCGAGTTCAGGGATCACGGTTGCGCCATCTTTGCTGCCTGGCCGTCCTTGAGTGCCTGGGCGACCTCGGGCGGCATGTATTTCTCGTCGTGTTTAGCCAGCACTTCGCTGGCGACGAACACGCCCTGCGCATCAAGCGCACCGATGGCGACGATACCCTGACCTTCGCGGAACAAGTCGGGCAGGATGCCGCGATAGGCGATAGCACGCTCCTGGGCGAAGTCGGTGACTTTGAAACGCACGGTCAGATCCGTAGCGTTGCCGCGTTCGACGCTGCCCTTGACCACCATGCCGCCGAGCCGAAACGTTCGGTTCGACGGCGCGGCGCCGCGTGCGACCTCGGCCGGGCTGTAGAAGTACATGAGGTTCTGA
>JANLSI010000137.1:0-7633 GCA_031362345.1 Pseudomonadota bacterium | reverse complement strand
GGATTTCGACGACGATATTCCGTTCTGAGTTTTCGGGTCCCTGCCCCTGTGGGTACGACTTCAGTCGGACATTCCTTCCAGAGCGCGACGTCGCGTTGTGCTCTTGAATGTCCGACTGAAGTCGGACCCACAATAGGCAAGCGCTCGGCCCTCTTCGCCTGCCTCACACCTGCAACAAGGTAATCGAGGGCGAGTTGATCCCCGGATCGGCATTGAAGCCGCGCACCATCACCACATAGTCGCCGTCTTTGGCGAAACCCAATTCGCGCGCCACACGACCGGCGATCTGATTGAGGTTCTCAGCACCGACGCTCGCCACGCAATGCACAATCACGCCCCACATGAGACGCATGCGGCGACAGGTCTGTTGATCACTGGAGATCGCAACCACCGGCGCCGCCGGTCGCGCCGCGCTCAGGGTATCACCGCGCGTGCGCGCAGATCAGTCACCAGACGCGCGGTGGCATGGGCGATGGCGTCGCCAAAGGGTAGCGGCACGGCTGCAGGCGGATGGGCGCCCTGAAATGCCAAGCCCGCATGCCAGAAATAGGCCTCGGTCTGACGCGCAACGCGGTCCATCATTTGTACCGCCGCGACCGGGAAACGCCCGACCGCCGATTCCTGCGACAGCATCACTGCATCGGCACCGCTCGCTACCGCAAAGGACACATCGGAGACCTCGGCGCGGGTCGGACGGGCGTTGGTAATCATGGACTCCAACATCTGGGTCGCGACGATGACCGGTTTGCTGAGCTGACGCGCACGCGTGATCAACTGACTCTGGCCCAGCGGTACCTGCTCGGGATTAAGTTCCACGCCCAAATCGCCACGCGCCACCATGATGCCGTCGGCGCGACTGATGATGTCTTCGCTATTAATTAGTGCTTCAGGCTTTTCGATTTTCGAGATGATGCCGGCCGCTGAACTGGCGCCGTCGACAATCGCGCGCAGTGCGCTGCTGTCATCGCCATTGCGCACGAAGGACAAGGCGATGAAATCAACCCCGGCAGCCAGCGCAAATTCCGCGTCGTCGCGATCTTTGTCCGTCAATGACGGCGCCGAGACTGTCATACCGGGCAGGTTGATGCCCTTGTGACCACCCACCAGACCGCCGGGCGACCACCAGACATTCGACTTCGTGGTCGCGCACCGCGACGACGCGCAATTCGACCGCGCCATCGTTCAGAAGAATGCGATTGCCGGGCACCACGTCCTGAGCCAGGGCCGCGTATTGCGATGGGATCACGCTGGCGTCACCAAGCACATCGGCGCTGGTGACCGTGACCGTGCTACCGGTTATCAGTTCGACGCTGCCGTCACGGAATTTACCGGTACGAATCTTGGGTCCGCACAGATCGGCGAGTATCGCGGTCGGCGTGCCCAATCGCTGTGCGACCTGTCGAATAAGCGCGATAGCCGCGCCGTGGGCAGCGTGACTGCCGTGCGAGAGGTTGATACGGAAGACATTCACGCCCGCTTCGATGAGGGCGCCGATGGTGTCCTGCGAACTCGAGGCCGGGCCCACCATCGCGACTATCTTGGTGCGACGATAAATAAGCAGATCGGGCTCGGTTACGATCGACATGGCAGTCTCGGCACGCGCAGCTGTGAGTGCCTTGCGTATCGCACAAACATCCTGTGCGCCGTGGCTGTCTCAACCGAAGGCGATAGTCGCGACCTCGCTGAAGTTAGCCACAAAATGGAAGCGCAGGCCGGCGCGAATATAGGCTGGCAGTTCATCGAATTCGCCACGCACGGTGTCGGGCAGCACGATCTCGCGCACACCGGCACGCCGCGCAGCAATGATCTTCTCGCGTATACCGCCCACCGCCAGCACGCGCCCGGTCAAAGTCAGCTCGCCGGTCATCGCCAGCGGCCGCTGCATGCGCTTGCCGCGCGCCAGCGACAACAAGGCGGTCGCCATGGTAATGCCCGCGCTTGGACCATCCTTGGGCGTCGCGCCTTCTGGCACGTGCAGATGGACGAAAGCGGCGTCGAAAAAATCCTTGGACGCGCCGTAGTCGGCAAGATGGGCGGCGACATAGCTGTAGGCGATTTCAGCCGATTCGCGCATCACGTCGCCAAGCTGGCCAGTCAACTTCAAGCCGCGGTTGATGCTGTGCACGAGGGTCGCTTCGATATCGAGCGTGGCGCCGCCCATCGCCGTCCAGGCGAGGCCGGTGACAATACCGATGCCGCGTTCGGGCACCTGTCGGCGAAACAAGGGCGCGCCGAGATAACTGTGCAGGTTGGCCGGCGTGACCAATACCTGGTGGGACGCATCGCGCACTACCGCCAGCGCCGCTTTGCGTGCAATGCGGCCGAGTTGCTTTTCGAGATTGTGCACGCCGGCTTCGCGTGCGTATTGCTCGGCAATGGCTTTGACTGCGCCCGCATTGACACGCGCCTGGCGCGCATTCAGACCAGCCTTGGCGCGCTGCTTAGGCCACAGATAACGCGTGCCTATCGCGACTTTTTCGGCCGTCAGATAGCCCGCCAGTCGAATCACCTCCATCCGATCGAGCAGCGCTGGGGGAATGGAGTCGAGCTGGTTGGCGGTACACACGAACACCACCTTGGACAAATCAAAGCGCACGTCGAGATAGTGATCGAGGAAGCTCGCGTTCTGTTCGGGGTCTAGTACTTCGAGCAGGGCCGAAGCCGGATCGCCCTGGTAGGACGCGCCTATCTTATCCACTTCGTCGAGCAGTACGACCGGATTGGCGACACCGGTATCACGCAAGGCCTGGATGAACTTGCCCGGCATGGCACCGATATAGGTACGGCGATGGCCCTTGATTTCAGCTTCGTCGCGCATGCCGCCGACACTGAAACGAAAAAACTTGCGGCCGAGTGCATCGGCAATCGAATGCCCTATCGAAGTCTTGCCGACGCCGGGTGGCCCGACCAACAACAGAATCGAGCCGGCCATCTCGCCCCTCAACTTGCCGACGGCGAGAAATTCGATGATGCGATCCTTGACGTCGGCGAGACCCGCGTGGTCACGATCAAGGATCCTACGCGCATGGTCGAGATCGAGCTGATCGGGCGAATATTTACCCCACGGCAACGCGGTCAGGGTATCGAGGTAGTTGCGTGTCACGCCGTACTCGGGGGAGCCCGTTTCAAGCAGTGAGAATTTCTGCATCTCGTCGTCGATGCGTTTCTGGGCGTCGACTGGCACGACGCATTCGCGCAGGCGCTCGCGGAAGCGTTCGAGTTCGACAGTCTTGTCGTCCTTGGACAATCCGAGTTCCTTCTGGATCTCTTTCAGTTGCTCTTTCAAGAAGAATTCGCGCTGTTGTTCGGAGATGCGTATCTCCACACGCTGGCGGATCTCGGTCTGCAGTCCCGCCACTTCGAGCTCGTGCTGGATGAGCAACAGCACCTTTTCCATACGGCGTAACAGCGGCACGGTCTCCAACACTTCCTGCAATTGCTCACCATCAGCACTAGTCATGGCTGCGGCGAAATCCGTCAATGGTGAAGCGTCGTCCGGCGTGTAGCGGTCGAGAAAAGCGCGCAGACTTTCCTTGTACAGCGGATTAAGCGGTAACAGTTCCTTGATTTTGTTGATGATGGCGAGCCCGTAGGCGCGCACTTCCTTGCTCTTATCCTGGTCCTGACGCGGGTACTCCGCTTGCGCCACAAAGGGCCGTTCATTGCTCACCCAGCGCACAATGCGAAAACGTTCTATGCCCTCGGCGATGAACTGGATGCGTCCGCCTTCACGCATGGCGTGATGCACGCGCGCGACAGTGCCGAAGGTCGCGAAGTCTGGTGGCGTTGGCGCATGCTGATCGAGCGCGTGGCGCGCGTAAACCAGCCCGACCAGTTTATGCGCTGTGTTGCCGACACGCTCGATGGTTTCCCGCCAAAGCTCGTCTTCCAGCACGATGGGTGTGGACTGACCGGGAAAGAACGGCCGCATGCGCAACGGCAATAGCAGCAGCTTGTCGGGCAGGATTTCGTTGAGACGCGCTGGGAGGCCGCTCACAGGCGAGGTCACGGCCTCGTCCAGCGCGGCAGAGTCTAGTTCTTCGTTCATGGTGTTGGTCGCGCGCTGTGGATGGGCGCGACACTCCAGCAATGCTTTGCCGCGATTGTTCTATGTGCGGACGACTGCGGTGGAATTCAAGCGTCCCACGCCGGCGTCGGGCTCAGCTCGCGATCAGGTGGTCGAGCGCATCCACCAGCGCGGCCGCCGAGGGCAGGCGATCCTCACAGTCCTTGGCCAGCAGGCGCACCAGCAAGGGTTGATAACGGCGTAATGGCTCGGGCAGCTGCGGGAGATCGGCATGCACGTGCTGATAGACCAGGGCGGATGCGTTCTCGGCGCGGAACGGCTTACGCCCGGTCAGCATTTCATAGAGGATGACGCCGGCGCTGTAGAGGTCGGCGCGGTGATCGGCCGACTGGCCGAGGGCCTGTTCCGGGCTCAGATAATTTGGCGTACCGAGCACACTACCGAGATTGGTCAGGTCGCTGGTCTGGTTCAAACGTCGCGAGATGCCGAAGTCAGCGAGGGCCAGGCTGTCGTCGGCGCGGAACATGATGTTGCCGGGTTTGAGATCGCGATGCACGATGCCTTGGGCATGAATGGCCTGCAGACCCAGGGCGATATGACGCAGATAATTCAGCGCGTCGGCGACCGCTACGCCATGTTCGATGCGTTGCTTGAGATCGCCGCGGGTGAAGAACTCCATGGCGATGTAGCCATAGATCTGGGTCAGTCCGTAGTCGTAGAAGTGCACCACATAGGGACTGCGGATGGTCGACACGATCTCGGCCTCGCGCATGAAACGCTCAATGATCTGATTGTCCTGCACGCCGCGAATTTCGATTACCTTGAGCACCAGGGTGGTGGCATCGGTGGTGCGCTCAGCCAGGTAGACCCGTGAGCTCGAACCCTGGCCGATGAGGCGTACGAATCGATAGCCCATGGTGCCGGGCGGCGCGCCGTCGGCGTCCATAGCGACGGGCAGGTGCAGGCGCGCGAGGATGGCGAGATGGCTCGCAATGCGATCCTCGCGCACGGTGGCGTCGAAATGATCACCAGCGCGCGCTTCGCGCACTGCGTCGCAGACCATGCCAGTGAGGCGCTCGCTATCGATATCGGCCTTGCGGATGTAATCGCAAGCGCCCAGTTTGATGGCGCGCGCGGCGATGTATTCGTCGCCTGCCGCCGCCATCAGCACCGTCGGTGGGAAGCCCGTGACACGCGCATAGAGCTTCAGCCAGTCGAGCCCCGTGTCACCGGGACCAAGCTCGTAATCCATGAGGATGGCGTCGTACAAGTGCCAGGCGAAATCACGGCCCGGCCGGCCCTTCTGCTCGGGGTCGTACTCAGAGATCTCAACATCGGGCAAGGCGCTGGCGAGCAGGCGACGCAGATTCGCCATGTCCTCGCGAGAATCGTCGATGATCATCAGACGTAGCCGCTTGAGCGGCGCGGCCACGCCACCGGTTGGCGCAGTCATCGTGGTAATGGCGGTCAGGGGGACGGTCATCCGCGTATTGTCGGCGCGGGCGCAGGATAGCTTGAATCGGGCGGCGCAAAGCGCGCCGCACTGGCTCAGCGCATATGACGCAAGCGCGCAATAATGCGCCGGTCGTCGGCGGCTGGCTGGTATACCAGACTGAAATCGGCAAAACCGGCCATGAACTCGTCGATCGCAACGTGGGCGGCGGGCACAAAGGACGAGAAGCCACAACGCGCCAGGTAGAAAGCCTGATCGCGCAACACCTCGCCCACTGCGCGTACATCGCCGTCGAAGCCGGCCGCGCGCAGCTGTCGCGCAAAGCTGTAGCCGCGACCGTCGTTGAAAGTCGCAAATTCGATCGCCACCAGTGGACTACGCGCGGCGGCAGCGAGCACCGCCGCCAGTTCGTCATCGGCCCGCACCAGCAGCCCGTAGGGGCTGGCGCCCGTCGCGGGGGAAGCCGCCTGCCAGCGCGCCAGCGGCACAATCGCTGCACGCTCGGCTAGCGGCTCGTCGGCCGCGAGTACGGACCAGTCGTCGTGCTGCTCTCGACCGTCTTTCACAATGCGCATGCCATGCTCTCCTAGGCGGCGACCGCGTAAACGCGGTCCTTGAAGGGCGTCATGCCACAGCGCGACACCGTATCGACGAAGCGCTCGCCCTCTTCACGCAGTTCGAGGTAAACCTTCAGCAGCGATTCAATGGTGTCAGCCACCGCGTCGGCGGTGATGCCCGGACCGAGACGCTCGCCCAGGCGTGCGCCATCGCCCGCGATGCCACCGAGCGTTATCTGGTAGAACTCCACGCCATTCTTGTCGACCCCCAGGATGCCGATGTGCCCAACGTGGTGATGACCACAGGCGTTCATGCAGCCGGACATTTTGAGTTCCAATTCCCCGATGTCATGCAAGTAATCCAGATCGGCGAAACGCGCGTTTATCTGCGCCGCGATGGGAATTGAACGGGCATTGGCCAGCGAGCAGAAATCCAGTCCCGGGCAGCAGATCATGTCGGTCAGCAAGCCGATATTGGCGGTCGCCAGGCCCTGCTCGACGAGTACCCGCCATACTTCGTGCAGTTCGCTTTCGCGCACATCGGCCAGCACCAGGTTCTGATCGTAGGTCGCGCGTATCTCGCCGAAACTGTAGCGCTCGGCAAGCGCGGCGAGGGCTTCCATCTGGGTGGCGGTGATGTCGCCGGGCGCCACATCCGGCGCCTTAAGCGACACCACCACTGCGCGGTAACCCGCTTCGCGGTGGGCGCGGGTATTGCGCTTGAGCCAGCGCGAGAACTCCGGCTCCATGGCCGCCCAGGCTTCGGTCATGATGTCTGCGCTGGCCGCCGCCTGATAGGCGGGACGCGGGAAGTGCGCGCGCATCGCAGCGATATCGGCCTCCTCCAGGCGCAGCACCGAATCACGAATGCGCGACCACTCATCCTCAACCAGCCGTGCGAACTCATCGATACCGAGCGCGGCAACTAGGATCTTGATGCGCGCCTTGTACTTGTTGTCACGCCGACCGAACTGGTTGTAAATGCGCAGGATCGCCTCGGTGTAGGACAACAGGTCTGCCAGCGGCAGAAACTCGCGCACTACTACCCCGACTTTGGGCGTGCGGCCCTGGCCGCCGCCGACCAGCACCTGCATACCGAGTCCTCGCTCAGCGTCCTGCACCAGCCGCAAACCGATGTCATGAAAGGCGGTGGCGGCTCGGTCGCTGGTGGCGCCGCTGACCGCAATCTTGAATTTGCGCGGCAGATAGGCGAACTCCGGGTGGAAGGTCGACCACTGGCGCAATAGTTCGCAATAGGGCCGAGGATCGTCGATTTCATCGGGCGCGACGCCGGCGAAGGCGTCACTGGTGATATTGCGCACGCAGTTGCCGCTGGTCTGGATAGCATGCATCTGGACGGTCGCAAGTTCGGCGAGGATGTCCGGGACCGATTCGAGACTCGGCCAGTTGTACTGGATGTTCTGGCGCGTGCTGAAATGCCCGTAGCCACGGTCATAGGTCGTCGCGATGTGAGCCAACTACGCAAGCTGGCTCACATCGCGGCGACCTATGACCGTGGCTACGGGCATTTCAGCACCCGCCAGAACATCCAGTACAACTGGCCGAGTCTCGAGTCGGTGCCGGACCTCCTCGCCG
>JANLSI010000053.1:0-3300 GCA_031362345.1 Pseudomonadota bacterium | reverse complement strand
GATCCCGATCCTGGCCGCCTTCCTGACCCATGCCGCGCTGGAATCGGGCGACGGTCAGGCCGAAGCCTATAGCGATTGCGTGCAGCTCATGACCTTGCATTCGGCCAAGGGCCTGGAGTTCCCGCAGGTCTTCCTGGTCGGCGTGGAAGAAGGACTCTTTCCCCATCAGCGTTCGGCGTCTGACCCGGTGCAGCTCGAGGAAGAGCGACGCCTGTGTTACGTCGGCATCACCCGCGCAATGAAGAAGCTCACTATCACCTATGCTGAATCACGGCGCCTGCACGGTGCCGACTATTACCCGCAGCCCTCGCGTTTTATCCGCGAACTGCCGCGCGAAGTAATGGAGGAAGTGCGCCTCGGTGGGCGGGTCAGTGCCGGCCGTACGGGCCTCTCCGGCGGTGCCGGCAGGGTGTCCGAAAATACCGCCAACGCCTTTGGTCTGCGTCTCGGCCAACGCGTGCGTCATCGCATTTTCGGCGATGGCGTAGTGCTGCACATGGAAGGCCAAGGCGAGCACTCGCGGGTGCAGGTCAACTTCGAGGCCGAGGGCATGAAGTGGCTGGTGGCGGCTTACGCGGGCTTGGAAGCGAGCGGCTGAGGGTATCCGCTTACTTGGCGGCCTCGACCATGTAGTCGACGGCGGCCTTGATGTCCTCGTCGGCGATGTCCGGGCGTCCCCCCTTGGGCGGCATCATACCGGCGTTGCCCATGTAGCCGTTGATGGCACCGCCGTGCAGTACCTCGACACCCTTCTCGATGCGCGGCGCCCAGGCCAGCTTGTCGCCTAACTTCGGCGCGCCAGCGGCGCCCGGGGTATGGCAGACGAAGCACACCGCGTCATAGGTCGCCTTGCCCTTACCATTGTCAGCGACGGCTGGCGCCGTGGTGGTGGCAGCATCGGCCGTCGGGGCAGCGGCTGATGCTGCTGCAGCAGGCTCGTCGGCAGGGGCTGCAGCCGGTGCTGCGGCGCTCTCGTTCTTGCCGCCCACTGCAGCCACCATGTAGTCAACCGCCGCGTCGACCTCGGCATCGGTCAGGGTCGGGTTGCCGCCCCGCGCCGGCATCATGCCGGCCGAGCCGGTGTAGCCCCCAAGTGCGTGCTGCAAGAGGGTGTCGCGACCTTGGGCAATGCGCGTTTCCCAGGCCGCCACGTCACCGAACTTCGGCGCACCGGCGATACCCTGGGCATGGCAGGCAAAGCAGACCTTGCCGTAAGTCGCCTTGCCCGGATCGCTGCTGTCAGCCACGGCCGGTGCGGCGGCTGTCGCGCTCACCACTTCGGCGCCGGTCTTGGCACCTTCGACGCTGACCGCCGCCGAGCCGGTATTGAGTTCGCCCACGGGCGCGACAGTGACCGCCGCTGCGGCCCTCGGCCCATAAGCGTCGTGCGCGCCGCCGTTGACGACCTTGGCCAGCACGAAGGCCGACAGGCCGATCACCAGCAAGCCCAGCATCACCAGGGACAGATTTTTAACGAATAGCGAGTCGTCTTGTTGTGCGCTCATTTTGCTCTCTCGAACGAAGAGGGAAGAGGGAAGAACCAGAAGCGTTCTCGGGCCGCGCAATCCAGGCTGGCACGGGCCGCCGGCATTATAGCCAAATCGCACTGATTCACTAGGCATGGCGGGGCTTTAGCGGCTGTCTGCGACGCGCGCGGTCGACGGCCGGTTGGCGATATCGCGACGCGATGTTGGACGCCGCTCAGCGGCGCCCCGCAGGGGTGAGCACGCGCCGCAAGCGCGGGCGAATCAATCCTGTCGGGCATCACCTGATCGCCAAGACTCGGTTGAATTCCCGCTATAATCCATTTCCAAATTGCGCCCGTAGCTCAGCTGGATAGAGTGCTGCCCTCCGAAGGCAGAGGTCACAGGTTCGAATCCTGTCGGGCGCGCCACTAAAGGGGAGTTCGCCATGCATGACTTGATCATTCGTAACGCCAGGATAGTCGACGGCACGGGTGCACCGGCTTTCATGGGCGAAGTGGCGGTGGCCGACGGCAAGATAGTCGCGGTGGCACGGGCCGGTGAGGCGAGCATTGCAGGCGAGGCCACGCGCTGCATCGATGCGCACGGGCATCTATTGACGCCGGGCTTCGTCGATATCCACACCCACTATGACGGCCAGGTGTGCTGGGACAAACAACTCACTCCGAGCTGCTGGCACGGCGTAACGACGATAGTGATGGGTAATTGCGGCGTGGGTTTCGCGCCCGTGCATGCGGGCACCGAGACCGAGTTGGTCGAGATCATGGAGTCGGTGGAGGACATCCCCGGCACCGCTCTACACGAAGGCATTCCCTGGGGCTGGGAGAGTTTCGCGGAATATCTGCACGTCATCGATACGCCTTACACCATGGACGTCGGTGCGCAGGTGCCCCACGTTGCCGTGCGCCACTATGTGATGGGCGAGCGCTGCTACGAAGTCGCAACGGCCGCCGACATTGCCCAGATGGCCGCCATCACCAAGCAGGCCATGCGCGATGGCGCGCTGGGTTTCTCCACGTCGCGCTTCTATGGCCACTTCGACAAGCACGGCGAACTGGTGCCCGGCACCCATGCCGATGGCGAAGAGCTGAAGGCGATCGGTAACGCACTGGCCGAAGTCGGGCACGGTAGCATCGAGATCATTTCCGATCGCATCGACGATCCCGCAGAGCAGGCCTGGATCGAATGGATAGCACGGCGCACCGGCCGGCCGGTCACCATACTCGTGACCTCCAATCTCGGCGCCGAGGTGTGGGACATGGCTGCCAAGCTGAACGCCCAAGGCTTGCAGATCCGTCCGCAGGTGGGCGCACGCCCGGCCTCGATCCTGATGAGCTTGGAAGGCACCGTCAACCCGATGCGGCAGTTCCCTGCCTACCAGGACATCCGCGCGCTGCCGCTCGAAGAACAACGGCGCCGTCTGCGCGAGCCGGCTTTTCGCGCCAGAATTCTGGCCGATGCAGCCAAGGTGCCGCGCGACGCGACCACCGCCAATATGATCTCGACCTGGGACAAGATGTTCATCTTGCCGACCGATCTCAGTTACGAACCGAGCCACGCCGAATCGGTGGCCGGCATCGCGGCGGCGCAGGGTATCCATGTGCGCGAAGCCTTGATGGATATCATGGCTGCCGGTCGCCCGCTGTTGTATCTGATCGGTGATTACTCAGGCAGTCTTGAGAAGCAGTACGCCGGCATCGCCAATCCCTATTCGGTGTTCGGCCTGTCCGATGGCGGTGCCCATTGCGGCGTGCTGTGCGACGCCAGCATGCCGACTTATATGATGGCCTACATGAGTCGCGATCGAACCCGCGGG
>JANLSI010000001.1:0-3726 GCA_031362345.1 Pseudomonadota bacterium | reverse complement strand
GCGACATTGGCCGCAGTGATCTGATCGAGCGGAGAGTAACGCTGACCGTCGACGGTGTTGTTGTAGCTCGGCCAGTCCGTGTCATTCGGGCCGGCGGCAAGTGCCAGCGTTCCCCACAACAAACCACCGACTAAGACCTGTGCTTGACGCGTGCCAGTGTTGAATATCTTCATGTTCTCCCCTTGTGCTCATTTGTGCGGCACGCATGAAAATCGCGGCTGGCCCTTTTGTTGTCCAGATGGCGAGCAGCACTACGGACCACATACTTATTTTGTCGCCGCGAGTATGTAAGCTTCGTCGAACGGCTACCGAAATCTACCAGGTATGAACCGGTCTATCTGCGTACCTGCGACGAAGTCTCGCAGGTACGTGCCAGTATTGCCCGCTACCTGGCCGCCTGGCACACCGCCACAATCGCCTCACGCTCGGTCGCGCTCAGCTTATGCGACGGCACCAGTTTTGTCGGCAGAAAAATCTCGTCTATTGCCAGTTGGCTGAGTTTTAGCACATTGCGACGTTGATCTTACGGACGTAACTGCTCCGCGCTGGCGTGCCGTGGCAGCGCCAGCGAAGGCCGACTTTCCGAGGTTTACTGTCGATACTGAGAAGAGGCTTCCTAGCTTGCGTCACCCTGCCGGAGTGATTTCCAGACTCCACTTGTTCAGCGTCCCAACGTCCAACCGCGCGACATCGGCGACGTGCAAGATCCAGTTGCCCTGCATTGACTGACCACTTAGCGCAGAGAGTGGGGACAGCGGTGCGCCGGAGTCGTAGGTCACTACCAGGTTGTCTTGATTCCCACCGAGCTGACTGTGGAGCACGACGCTGCGGCCAGTCGGCGCGACGAGCTCGAGGCGCAGGTCGCCAATATAGGTGTGCGTGACGTCGATACTCACCTTTATCCGGCCGACGCTCCCTGGTTGGTTGATCTCGATGGCGCTACTGACACCGGTGCGCGTGTTATCGGGGATGGATAGGTTAGGCGTCGCTTTGCCACTGGCGATTTGGCTAGCGCTCTCGACTACGACGTCTAAGCTCCAACGATTGAGTTTGCCAATATCTTGTCCTGCGACGTCGCGCACGCTGAGCACCCACTCGCCCTGCACGCCTCGCCCGACAAAGACCGCGAGCGTGGCCAGCAACGCCGAGTCGTAAGTCTTCGCGAGATTATCGGTGCCGGCACCGCTGCGGCTGTGCAACGTCACTTTCGTCCCTCCAGGACCAATGATTTCAACTACCAAGTCGCCAATATAGGTATGGGTGATATCGAGGCTGACCTTCAGTTGCTTCACCACGCCAGTCTGGGCAATGGTGATCTTGCTGTTGATTCCAGCGGGATTGGCATCCGGGATCGGCACCATCGTGGTGTTCTCGGCGCGGATCGACGGCACCGGCGCCACGGTCCCGACACGAAAGCCCAGACGCGCGTCTGGCACCGCGATGTCTGAGAGGACGAAGCCCGAATCGGAGCCGTCCCACAGGCGCGATGATGGCGTAGTGGCGTTGGAGACGGCCACACCGTGCACGGCGCCGAAGAGATCGGTGCCGTCGCCTTGGTTGACGTTGTGCTCGAGATCGGTGTGTCCATCCGCCTGCAACAGTGCACACTGATAGTGGCGCTGACCCACCCCTTCCTGAAACTCGTTCGAGCCGAGGGTGTCGCAATGGTAGATGGCTAAGCCACTAGAGGGCAGGTGCAAGTCAAGCCCGAACTTCGAACGGTTCTCGACAATGAAATATTCGTTCGGCGTCGCGGTTTTGAATTTCAGCACGCTCCTGTAGTCGCCGTGCACAGCTTCCGCTTCGGCGGTGGTGTTGAGCACTGTTTCGTTATCACACCAGCCTGCGAGGTCGCGCAAGTAGGCGCACACCGGCGCGGGAGTACGGCCCGAATTGAGGTGATTACCCGAGCCCATTAGGCAGTAGCTGCCAATGCCGGCGCTCTTCACGCCGTCGCCCTCGCGATTGACCGCGCCGTAGTCGTACATGTCCGGAAACCGACAGAGCAAGTGACCGTTTTCATGACAGAACGTGCCAATGCTCAGATCTGAGGCGTTCCGCCCGGCACTGGTGAGCAGGTAGAGGTTCGTAGAGATATTCCCGTAGCGCAGGTCGATGTGGGAATTGTGTGGCCATATTTCTCCGTCGTACTGCGTCTGCCCGGCGTAGAGGATATTGAGAGCATCAAGGACGCTCTCGCCGCGCGAATCGTAGCGGCTCAAATCCGTGCCGGCCGCCACGGCGAGATCCAAGGCCTCTTTCACCAACAGATGGGTGATGTAGTAGCTGCGATTCTGGCTGAGTCGAAAGGGGCCGACGACGTCGTTGGTATAGTCGAGCTTGCCCGACGAAACGATACGGAAGTACTCGCGTGCGGAACAATAGTTGCCATTGCGGGTGTAATTCTGGCCGTTGAGCAACTCGGTCAAATCGGCCTGAGTCACAGTTGTCTGTACGTCTTGGAATTCGACCAGGATAGTCAGTCCACGCACCAGCCCGCTACTCAGTCGCCGTCCTTCCAGTAGTCCCTGGCTGGGACCAAACGTGAGCTCGGCTTCATTCGACACCCGCTGCGGCTGCGGTCGGCTGCGCAGTCGCCGCGACTCGAAGCGGCGGTTGCGCACCGCGAGTGATTCCCGCAGATGCCTCGGTATCCCGGCAGGAGGCACCCCGCTCGCCGGCTTGCCGCTCGACATCAGCACACCGTCGACACGCACCGCATAACAGAAATAGCCACGATCGCTGTCGCTCACGGCCGTGTAGCCGTCGGTGGTCTCGTAGATTGCATAGAACTCGTCGCCCGTGACCTGTAGTTGGATGTCCCTGTCGTTGGCCTGCCCGAAGGTAAGTATCTCGCCGAATATCGCACTCATTTTCTCATCTCCCTTTGACGCGTTACTGCCTGATCCAAACTCTACCTAGCGGGACACTGTCACCGCGTTGTTGCCCCTCGCGTTTTCCGCCACGCGACACGCGCTTGCCAATCAAGCATGACAGTCTTGTGGTTCGGCAATCGCCCAACTGCAACGACGCGAAGCGCGTCCCAGTACATAAAGCCGACGACGAACATGGCAACAGCGGCGATATAAAAACGGCGCCACCATCGTGTGCTTCGCGCCGACTGCCTCGGGCCCGCACCATGCAGTCGTGCATCAGATGAGCCTGGGCACGCACTCGTCTAATCGACCACCTTGTTACAGGAATCAATTAACGACATCTACCGCCCGGTCGAAAGGCGGGAATATCGCACAATCAATTGGCTCCTTTCTTCAAACCCGTCACCCATATTCGTTAGATGAGCGGGTCACTGTCATCTAAAAAAAACAGATGCCCGTGAACCCGCAGCTGGACCGCTGTGCCCGTCATAAAATCTGCGCGGGCAATGCAACGTCGACGCACCCCATCGATAGGGGGTAGGCACATTGCGAAACCGGCATCGTATTCATATAGTCATTGTCGCTGTTGCACGTTACTTGCGCGAAGCGGTGTCGGTCGACAACAGATTATTTACGCCGCGCCTAGCGGGAATGACGCGAACGCTGAATTGGCATTCTCAATTCCACGGAGTGAGCGCAATGTCGCGGCCGTTCGTCACCTGTATTTTGCTTGCGGTGTTGGCCTACACGCCCAACGTCACCAAGTCCGAAGCCGGATTTGCCGGGCCGGCCGCAGTTTCAGCGTCTGGTGATTGGTAAAAGGGATGACGGCTGTCGCCGTGTCGTCATG
>JANLSI010000895.1:0-3040 GCA_031362345.1 Pseudomonadota bacterium | reverse complement strand
GTGCGGCACGCTACTGGCGGTGACGGATGGCACGGCGGCGGCGTAGTGGGCCGACGCCACCACGATCGCGCGTGGTCGCGGCAAACTGGCCGCGAGGCCATCGAAGAAGCGACGCGCCGGCAGGTCGTAGAGCGCGACGTTGGGCGCGCCGTGGGAAAGAAACAGTGTGGGCATACACGACACGATGAAGCCTCGACTAGTCAGCATTGAGATGCGCGCTAATATACCCGCGTTTGTCCGGGCTCGAAGCGCAACGCGTCAGCCTTCATTCATTCTCGGAGTTAGAACATGCAACACACCATCCTTGGTGGCCGCTTCACACTGGCCGATGGCACGCCGCTGCCACTGTCCAAGGCCATCCGCGCCGGCGACTTCATCTTCCTGTCCGGCCAGCTCGGGCTCGACGAACAAGGGCGCATCGCGGCCGGCATCGAAGCCCAGACCGAGCACTGTTTGCGCAATATCCGCGCCCTGCTGGCGCTGGCCGACGTCGGTCTCGAGGCGGTGGTGAAGGCCACGGTGTGGCTGACGGACATCGCTGACTTCCCGCTCTTCAACCGTATTTATGGGGCGGCTTTCGCCGACAGCCCGCCGGTGCGTTCGACGGTTTGTGCGGCGCTGGTATTGCCGGGCGCCAAGGTCGAGATCGAAGTCCTCGCCTATGCGCCGCTCGCTACGCGATAAGTCTCAGGCGGGGTAGCGCTTGATCAGCTGACGCGCGATCAGCACGCGCTGGATCTCGTTGGTGCCCTCGCCTATGCACATGAGCGGCGCGTCGCGGTAATAGCGCTCGACATCGAACTCCTCCGAATAGCCGTAGCCGCCATGCACACGCATGGCTTCGGTGGCATTGGAGAGCGCCGCTTCGGACGCGAACAGCTTGGCCATGCCGGCCTCCATGTCGCAGCGCTCGCCGCGGTCGTACTTGCTGGCAGCCTGTTCCACCAGCAGGCGCGAGGCCTCGACGCGGGTTGCCATGTCGGCCAGTTTTATCTGGATGGCCTGGTGCTCGCAGATCGGTTTGCCGAAAGTCTTACGTTGCTGGGAATAGCGCACGGCGTCGGTCAAGGCCGCACGGGCGACACCGACCGCGCGCGCAGCGACATTGATGCGGCCCAGTTCCAAACCACCGACCGCATGGTGAAAGCCATGACCCTCTTCACCACCGAGAATGCGTGAGGCGGGAATACGAAAATCGTCGAAACTGAGCGCCACACTCTCGATCGCGCGATAGCCGAGCTTCTTCAGCTTGCCGTCGATGTTGAAGCCTGGCCCGCGTTCGGCAAGGAACAAGGTCATGCCCTTGTGGGCGGGCTTGGCGTCGGGATCGGTCTTGGTCAGCACCGCATACAGCGAGCCATACATGCCATTGGTGATCCACATCTTCGAACCGTTCAGCACATAGTCGTCGCCATCGCGTTTGGCGCGGGTCTTGATGCCCTGCAGATCGGTGCCGGCATCGGGCTCGGTCAAACACAGCACACCATGCAATTCGGCGCTGGCGAGCTTAGGCATGAAATGCGCCTTCTGCGCGTCGGTGCCGAAGCGCATCACCAATTGGCCGAGCATCATGTGGGTGTTGATGACACCCGCCAAGCTCATCCAGGTTTCGCATAACAAGGTGATGACCTTGGCATAGCCACTGGCGTTCATGCCCAGGCCGCCGACCTCGATCGGGTACATGAGACCGAACAGCCCGAGCTCCTTCATCTGCTTGACGATGTCATGGGGATATTCGTCAGCGTGGTCGAAGTGTTTGACCTGCGGGCGGACTTGCGTATCCAACCAGGCGGCAATGGCGGCGAGGATCTGGGCTTCGTCGTCGGCGCTGAAACTGGCGGCGGTGGCGGTCATGGCAACTCCTGGCGTTGAGACGTGAATGGGATGAAAGCGTGCTGGCTTAGAGGTCACTAAGTTTACACTGCGGGGATCAGCGCTGAAGGTGCGCACTTCGGTTAGGGTTGCGCCATGACGACTCTTAATTACCTCGCTTATGGCTCCAATCTATCTGCGCGCCGTCTGGCCGCGCGCATCAGTATTCGAGGCGTGGTCGGTACGATAGTGCTGCCCGGCTACCGGTTGGCATTCAACAAGCGTGGCGCCGATGGTTCGGGCAAGTGCAATCTGCAGCCGTGTCCCGGCGAGCGTGCCCATGGCGTGGTGTATCGAATCGAGACAGTCGCTAAGCCCACGCTGGATCGCATTGAGGGCGTCGGCCATGGCTACCGCGTCGACGTGTGGCGTGACGCGTCGCATGGCGACTGCTTCTTTTATCGCGCCGAGGAATCGGCGCTGGATGACGCTTTACGGCCCTTCGACTGGTACCACGCTTATGTGCTGGCGGGCGCACGTCAGCACGCTTTGCCGTTGGACTACATCGCCGCTATCGCGGCCGTGCCAACCCAGGCGGACGACGACGCGAGCCGCCGCACGGAAAATTTCGCGAGCCTCGCGCGCGACGCCTGAGCCATAATTCCGTCTCGGCGCTAGCTATCGCGCTAGCGCATTAATTTTTTCGAGACCCTGACCCTGGAGGTTCCCATGCTGGTGATGATGACGGCCGATCTGGCCAAACCCGAAAGTCTGACGAACAAGGAGTTCTTCGAAGTGTGGCGGCAGGAATCGGTGGCCGCGATCGAGGCGGTTAAGGCCGGCGCGATCAAGGCCATTTGGAAAGTCGCGGGTGAATATCAGGTAATCGCCGTGTTCGAAGTCGACAGCGGCGATCAGATCGACGAGGTCATTCACAGCCTGCCGATCTGGAAACTGGGCTATGCCCATATCGTGCCGAAGATCACCTTCAAGACCCTGCGCTCCTATGAGAACTGGGGCGTGCAGTTGAATACCCTCGCCAAGGGCTGAGTCCACACCAAAAAAAGGGCGGCTTGCGCCGCCCTTTGCCTCCCCTCTGGCTCGACGAACCGGGCGTCACGCTGGCGCGCTTAGTACTCGGTTGCCGGACATCCGCCTAATGCGAAACCCAGCTCGGCGCGGGGTTTATTTCCTGGCGGCGAGAATACCGTGCTTGCGGCAGAAATCG
>JANLSI010000890.1:0-2249 GCA_031362345.1 Pseudomonadota bacterium | reverse complement strand
CGCCGCCAATCGCGGTTACATTAGGCGCCCTTGGCGCCGCCGGGGAGCCGCGCCGAGACCGTGCACCCGCTCGACGCATCGTCCCTTTTGGCCCGGACCGACTATGCCTCACATCACGCTGACGACGCTGTCGCGCATTCCGCTGATCGCGCCTGGCGACGACCTGGCGGCCATCATCATGCATGCCGCCGCCGCCGACGACCTGCGGTTTGGCGCCGGTGACATCGTGGTCGTGGCGCAAAAGATAGTGTCGAAATCCGAAGGACGTTTGGTGTCGATTGCAAGTGTCACTGCCGGGCCCGCTGCCATCGAACTCGGCACTGCGACTGATAAAGACCCACGTCTTGCGCAACTGATCCTCGACGAGGCCAGCACCGTCATGCGCCGCAAGCCGGGCGTGATCATCGTGCGCCATAAGCTCGGTCACGTGGGCGCCAATGCCGGCATCGATCAATCGAATGTCGAACACCTGGATGGCGAGCAGGCGCTGCTGCTACCGCTGGATCCCGACGCCTCGGCCGCCGCCTTGCAAATCGCGCTCAGCGTCGCCGCCGACTGTCATGTGGGCGTCATCATTTGCGACAGCATGAATCGACCTTGGCGGCTCGGCACCATCGGCGGTGCGATCGGCTGTGCCGGTATTGAAGTGCTGGATGACCGCCGCGGACAACACGACATGTTCGGCCGTGAATTGAAGGTCACCATGATCAACCGCGCCGATTCCATCGCGGCGATGGCGACATTAATCATGGGCGAATCGATAGAACGCACGCCGGTCGCGGTAGTGCGCGGCTTCGACGTCGATGCGCACCATGGCCGCGCGGCGGACATCATCCGTCCGCCGGCTGACGATCTGTTCAATTGAGCGTGGAGAAATATCTGGCCTTGAGTGGCGGGGTCGGCGGCGCCAAGCTCGCCTTGGGCCTGACCCATCTGCTGCCACCGGCGGCCTTGACCCTGGTGGTGAATACCGGCGATGACTTTGAACATCTGGGCCTGCACGTCGCGCCCGATCTCGATACCTTGATGTACACCTTGTCCGGCCTCAGTAATCCAGACACGGGCTGGGGACGGGTCGGGGAATCGTGGGCCTGTCTCGATACATTGCGGCAACTCGGCGGCGAGGCCTGGTTTCGTCTCGGTGATCGCGATCTGGCCGTGCATTTTCAGCGCAGCGCGCGGTTGCGCGCAGGCGCAAGGCTGTCGACGATCACTGCTGAACTGTTCACTGCACTTGGCATCGCCCATCGCGCGCTGCCGATGAGCGATCAGCCGGTGCGCACGGTGGTGCACTGTGATGCCGGCACGCTGGCCTTCCAGCATTATTTCGTGCGCGAACGTTGCGCACCGCGCGTGACGGGTTTCACTTTCGACGGTGCCGATGTCGCGCGCCCTGGGCCTGGTGTGTTGGAGGCTATCGCTGCGCCCGATTTGCGCGGCGTGATCATCTGCCCATCGAATCCGTTCCTGAGCATCGACCCGATTCTCGCCGTGCCCGGCATACGTGAAGCCCTGCATGCCTGCCGTGCACCCGTGATCGCGGTGTCGCCGATCGTGGCTGGCATGGCGCTCAAGGGGCCGACCGCCAAGATCATGGCAGAGCTCGCGCTGCCGCAGACCGCAGCAGCCGTCGCTGGCCACTATGGCGAGCTGCTGGACGGCTTCATCGTTGACGACCGTGACCACAGGTTAATGCCAGAAATTGCCGCAAAAAATCTGCGCGTTACGAGCGCCGCGAGCGTCATGGTGACGCTGGACGATAGGATCAATCTGGCGCAGACTGCGCTCGAATTCCTCAGATCGTTCTGAAGCCGCCATGTGGGTCGTCGTCCCCGTTAAACGTTTCTCGAATGCGAAAACACGACTGGCGCCGCTATTGTCGGCGGCCGAGCGTGAGTCGCTTGCCCAGGCCATGTTGAACGACGTGCTGCGTGCCATTGCCGAGAGTCGTCGTGTGGCTGGTGTGCTGGTGGTGTCGCGTGAAGTGCGCGCGCGCTACAGCGTGGAACGGGTCGGTGGCCTGTTTCTTGAGGAAAGTGGTGCGGGCCTGTCGACGGCCATCGCGCAAGCGGGCGATTGGCTTGCCACCCACGGTCAACGCGGCATGCTCATGATCCCTGGCGATGTGCCTTTGGTCAGCGGTCGAGAGATCGACGAAGTGCTGCTCGCCCATCGCGGCGCGCCGGCCGTAACCGTGGTGCCCGATCGCGAACACGACGGCACCAATGCGCTGGCCGTGAGCCCCGCCG
>JANLSI010000850.1:0-5024 GCA_031362345.1 Pseudomonadota bacterium | reverse complement strand
TGGAAGAGTCGCCCAAACCGGTGGTGGCCGCGGTGCATGGAGTTGCCATGGGGGGGGGGCTGGAGCTGGCGCTGGGCTGCCACTATCGCGTCGGCAGCCCGGGTGCGCTGATCGCCTTGCCCGAAGTCAAGCTGGGCCTCTTGCCCGGCGCCGGCGGCACCCAGCGCCTGCCGCGTTTGGTCGGCGTTGAACAGGCGCTGGAGATGATCGTGTCGGGCAATCCGGTGAAGTCCGAGAAGTTCGCAGCCGGCAGCCTGTTTGATGAAATGGCCGGCGGCGACCTGGTGGCGGCAGCCTGCGTCTTTGCCGAGAAAATGGCGGCCAAGGGTGCGCCGTTCAAACGTGCGCGTGACCTCACCGCGACGGTAGCCAATCCGGCCGAATTTTTTGCCGCTGCAAAGTCCAAAGTCGCCAAGGAATATCGCGGCTATCCGGCGCCTGCGAAATGCGTGGCGGCGGTCGAGGCGGCGGCGACCAGGCCGTTCGAAGAGGGCATGCAGATCGAGCGCGCCGCATTCCTCGAACTGGTGGCGACCACCGAATCCAAGGCCATGCGCCATTTCTTTTTTGGTGAGCGGGTGGTGGCGAAGATTCCCGATGTGCCCGAGGACACGCCCCTGCGCCCGGTCAAGAGCGCGGCGGTGATCGGCGCCGGCACCATGGGCGGCGGCATCACGATGAATTTCATCAACGCCGGCATTCCCGTGACACTACTTGAAATGAAGCAGGACGCGCTCGATCGCGGTGTTGCGACCATCCGCAAGAACTACGAAAACACGGCGAAAAAGGGCCGCATGACGATGGACGAGGTAGAGCAGCGCATGGCGCTCATCAAGCCCACGCTCGCCTACGAGGATCTGAAGAGCGCCGACATCGTGGTCGAAGCCGTGTTCGAGGACATGGCGGTCAAGGAAGTGGTGTTCAAAAAGCTCGATGAAGTCATGAAAGCCGGCGCCATCCTCGCCTCCAACACCTCGACCCTTGACGTCAACAAGATCGCGGCCTTCACCAAGCGGCCGCAGGATGTGATCGGCACCCATTTCTTCTCGCCGGCCAATGTGATGAAGTTGCTGGAGATCGTGCGCGGTGCCTACACCGCCAAGGACGTGCTGGCCAGCACCATGAAGCTGGCCAAGACGATCAAGAAGATCGGCGTGGTGTCGGGCGTGTGCGACGGCTTCATCGGCAACCGCATGATCGAGCAGTATTCGCGCCAGGCCGGTTTTCTGCTGGAAGAGGGCGCGTCCCCCGAGCAGGTGGATCGCGCGATCGAGGCGATCGGTTTCGCCATGGGCCCGTTTCGCATGGGCGACCTGGCCGGCAACGACGTTGGCTGGTATATCCGCAAGCGCCGTTATGTCGAGAAGCCGCACATCCACTATTCGAAAACCGCCGACCTGATCTGCGAACAGGGGCGCTACGGCCAGAAGACCGGTGCCGGCTGGTACGACTACAAGGCCGGCGATCGCACCGCCTACCCGTCGCCGGTGGTGGCGGCAATCCTGGAGCAGCATCGCAAGGACTTGGGCATCGCGCCACGCGCCATCAGCGACGCCGAGATCGTCGAGCGCCTGATGTATGCGCTGGTCAACGAAGGCGCGCTGATTCTCGAAGAGGGCATCGCCATGCGCGCGGTCGATATCGACATGATCTACATGACCGGGTATGGCGTACCTTCGTATCTGGGGGGGCCGATGTTCTTCGCCGATCGCAAGGGGCTGGCCAACGTGGTGGCGTCGATGCAGCGCTTCGCGCAAAATCCCAAGGCCGATCCCGGCTTCTGGAAACCGGCGCCCTTGCTGGCGAAGCTGGCGGCTGAAGGCAAGACGTTCAACTGAAGTCATGCAGTTCTCGCAAATCCTGTCCGGCTTGCAGCGTGCCGACATCGACTACGTGTTGGTCGGCGGGCTTGCGGTATTCTTGAATGGCGTGAGCCGCGTCACGATGGATATTGATCTCGCGGTTGCGATGAACGACGCGAACCTTTCCCGATTCATTGATTTCGCGAACGGGTTGGGCTTGAAGCCGCGCATCCCGGTGGCGATCGAAACCCTGAAGTCGGTGGAGCAGATCGAATCGTGGTTTCAAGAAAAAGGCATGATCGCGTTTTCTCTGGTCGGCCGAACCGTCGATGACCTCTCGATCGATGTTCTCGTGCGGCCCGTGGTGCCATTCGATGAATTGAAGGCGAACGCGCGCCGGGTAGTATTCAGTGGCGGCTTCGTGGTGGTGGCCAGCCCCGAGGACCTGATCCGGATGAAGCAGGATACCGGGCGCAACGTGGATGCGCGCGATATCGAACTGTTGAAGGATTTGATATCTGCACGTGGAACAGGAGCTAAAGGTGGTTGATTTCACAGCGGAGCAAACCGATGCGCGCCTGAGCTTGCTTGAAGACGCGCGCCGGTTCTTCATCCAGGTCTGGCGTGAGAATCCGGAACTGCTCGACCATGCAGACCCGAAGCTGGTTGAAATGATGCGTTCGCTCTGGGAGCGTGACAGAGCGGCTCGAGTCGCGAGTTTGGAGTCCGCATGACGGATTTCACGGATCGACAACGGCACTGCACAACCAAGAGTCGCGAAAAATCAAGCGACCACGGGCGGGCAGGCAAAATAGAAGCGCGTGAACTGACGCCGCAAGGGAACCTGCTTCTATTGCAGGAGATCGAGACGAATCGCGCATTCATACTTCTCGCCTATCAGTCCGATCCTGCGCTATTGGAGCTGGCCGATCCGGAAATCAGGCGCTTGTTCGAGATTGAAGACCAACAGACTCGGGCGGCAGGCTGTAAACAGTCCGTGGACGCCGCATGACTCGCTATATTTCGGTCGCGCCCGTACCGGCATCGCAGTTTACCCATCACCGTTTTCAATAAATCATCAACAGGAGACATCCATGACCGACGCAGTCGTTGTATCCACCGCCCGCACGGGCTTAGCCAAATCCTTCCGCGGCGCCCTCAACAACACGCACGGCGCCACCATGGGCGGGGCCGTCATCAAGGCGGCGATGGAGCGTGCCAAGCTCGATCCGGCGGAAGTCGAGGACGTGCTGATGGGCTGCGCCAATCCCGAAGGCGCCACCGGCATGAACATCGCCCGCCAGAGCGCGCTGATGGCCGGCTGCCCGGTCACTGTTTCCGGTGCCACCGTCAACCGCTTTTGCTCCTCCGGCCTGCAAACCATCGCGCTGGCCTCGCAGCGCATCATCGCCGGGGAGGCGGACATCTTTGTGGCTGGCGGCGTCGAGTCGATCTCGTGCGTGCAAAACGAGATGAACAAGCACATGCTGCGCGACGAGAACCTGTTCAAGAAGAAACCCGAGATCTACTGGAACATGCTGCAAACCGCGGAGATGGTGTCCAAGCGCTACAACATCAGCCGCGAGGCGCAAGACCGCTACGGCGTGGCCAGCGTGCTGCGCGCCGCCGCCGCGCGCGATGCCGGCAAGACGCGCGACGAAATCATTCCGATCACCGTCAACATGAAAGTGGTCGACAAGCAGACCGGCGTCGAGACCACCAAAGAGGTGATGCACGACAAGGACGAAGGCATCCGCGCCGATACCACCTATGAAGGTGTGTCGCAGATCAAGCCGGCCATCGAGGGCGGGGTGATCGCCGCCGGCAATGCCAGCCAGTTTTCCGACGGCGCTTCGGCCGCGGTGGTGATGAATGCCAAACTCGCCGAACAGCGCGGCCTGAAGCCGCTGGGCATCTATCGCGGCTTCGCGGTCGCCGGTTGCGAGCCCGATGAAATGGGCATCGGCCCGGTGTTCGCCATCCCCAAGCTGCTCAAGAAGACCGGCCTCAGCGTCAAGGACATCGGCCTGTGGGAACTCAACGAAGCGTTCGCGGTGCAGGTGCTGTACTGCCGCGACACACTCGGCATCGATCCGGCGATCCTGAATGTGAACGGCGGTGCGATTGCAGTTGGTCATCCATATGGCGTGAGCGGACAGCGTCTCACCGGTCATGCGTTGATCGAAGGGAAGCGACGCGGTGCGAAATACGCGGTCGTGACGATGTGCATCGGCGGCGGCATGGGTGCGGCCGGACTGTTCGAGATCGCGTAACGTCTCTTCGGAGCCACGGGCATGGAACTGACATGGAAATGACTGGACGCGTCGCGGTGATCACCGGTGCCGGCAGCGGATTCGGACGCGAGTTTGCGCGCACGGCGGCTGCGCGCGGAATGCGTCTCGCGCTGGCGGACATCAATCAGGCGGCGCTCGACGCGACTGTCGACGAGTTGCGGGCGGCGGGTACCGACGTGATCGGCGTGCGAACCGATGTATCGAAAGCGGAGGCAGTGCAGGCGCTGGCCGATGCGACGATGGCGGCGTTCGGCGCGGTGCATCTGCTGTTCAACAACGCCGGTGTCGCGTCAGGCGGCTTCGTCTGGGAGAGCACCGACGCCGACTGGCAGTGGGTGATGGGCGCGAATGTGTGGAGCGTGATTCACGGTGTGCGTATCTTCGCACCGCTGATGCTCGCGCACGGCGAACCGGCGCACATCGTCAACACCGCCTCGGCGGCCGGTCTCATCTCGGCACCGAACATGGGCATCTACAACGTCAGCAAACATGCGGTGGTCGCGCTGAGCGAGACGTTGTATCAGGATCTGAGGCTAGTGCAGGCGAAGGTGGGTGTGTCGGTGCTCTGTCCGGCGTTCGTGCCGACCGGCATCGCGCAGTCACATCGCAACCGGCCGGCCGAGCTGCAGAATAGCGCGCCACCGACCCCATCGATGCTGGCCGCGCAGCAGGCGAGTGTGAAAGCGGTGGAGTCGGGGCGGATCTCCGCGCCGGACATTGCGGCGATGACGTTCGCGGCGATCGATGCGGGGCAGTTCTACATCGTGCCGCATACGAAGATCCTCGACATCGTGTCCGCTCGACTCGGCGACGTTGTCGGGTTGCGGAATCCGTCGGAGATGTTTGCGCTGATGCCGTAGTCCTGGTTGCGCGATCGAACAGTTTTCGCGCGGGGGCGCGGGGACGCGGGGAGTTCGGCAAGACGGCA
>JANLSI010000826.1:0-2160 GCA_031362345.1 Pseudomonadota bacterium | reverse complement strand
TAGGACCAGGCGTAACGCTAAGGACCCTGCGATGAACCACCTCGTTCATATTCTCGGTGTACCACTGGACCATGGTGCGGGCCGCCGCGGGGTTGGCATGGGACCCAGTGCCTTGCGTGTTGGTGGCTTGCACAATGCGCTGACCCAGCTCGGCTGCACCGTGACCGATCGCGGTGACATTGATATCGCCGCGCCGGAGACACTGGCCGCAGGCGACAGCCGGGCGCGCTATTTGACGCTGATCTCCGCAGTATGTGCGCGTGTCTGTCGCGAGGTGGTCGAGGTGCTTCAGGCAGGTGGCTTGCCACTCGTCATCGGCGGTGATCACTCGCTTGCGATCGGGACGCTCTCGGGCGTCGCCACCCATCTGCGCGCGCAACGGACGGGCGATCAGGCAGCCCCACCGGGTCTCATCTGGTTCGACGCCCATTGCGATATCAACACTCCGCAATCGAGCCCGAGCGGCAATATTCATGGCATGCCGCTGGCCTGTTTGCTTGGCCATGGGCCGGCGGCGCTCACCACCATCGGATGCGCCGGTGCCAAACTCGACGCGGCACGTTGTGCGCTGGTCGGCGTTCGCGATATCGATGCCGCAGAGCGAAGTTTGCTGAAGTCCTCTGGTATCCGCATTTTTACGGTCGCCGACATCGATAAGCGCGGCATGGCCGCCGTGATGGAAGAAGCACTTGCGATCGCATGGGCGCCGAGCGGGATGCTGCATGTCAGTTTCGACGTCGACGTACTCGATCCTGAGGTGGCACCGGGGACCGGCACGACCAAGCCCGGTGGGCTCACCTACCGCGAAGCCCACCTGGGTCTCGAAATGGTGGCGGATTGCGGACGCATGACCAGTATGGAAATGGTCGAAGTGAATCCGACCCTCGACCTGCAAAACCGCACCGCAGAGCTCGCCGTGGAGTTGATCGCGTCGGCGCTCGGCAAGCGTATTCTCTAGCAGCGGCCGAGGATAAGCTGCGGTGATGGAAAATAATCTGAGCCGCGCACGCAACGCCGTACGTGATGCCGTATTCGTTGACGAAGCTCGGCATCTCGAGACGCTACTCACGGCGCTGCACCTTGAGCCCGATGCGCTGCTCGGCATAGGGGCACGCGCGGCGAGCGTCGCTGCGGTACTGCGGGCGCAAGGCAAGCTCAGCTTGCTAGAACGCTTTCTGGCCGAGTATGGCTTGGCGGACGACGAAGGCATCGCGCTAATGTGTCTGGCGGAGGCCTTTCTGCGTACGCCCGATGCGCCGACATTGGACGCCTTGATCGCCGATAAGATCGGCGCCGGCGATTGGTCGCGTCATCTCGGCAAGGCGGCCTCCGGCTTGGTCAACGCCTCGACCTGGGCGCTGCTCTTGACCGGCCGTACTTTCCGTCGCATCCCCGCCGAGGCCCACGATCTCGGCACCCTGATGCACGGCCTGGTGCAACGTCTGGGCGAACCACTGGCCCGGCGCTTGGTCGGCGAAGCCTTGCGCGTCCTGGCCCGCCAGTTTGTCCTCGGCCGCACTATCGACGAAGCCTTGGACGCGGCCGTACCAGCCAGCGCCGCCGGCTATCTTCATTCCTTCGATATGCTCGGCGAAGCCGCCGCTACCGCCGCCGACGCAGCGCGCTATTTCCTTGCTTATGCCGACGCCATTGCCGCTATTGCCAAGCGCGCGGGCGCGCGCGATCCACACGCCAACCCCGGCATCTCGATCAAATTGTCGGCACTGCATCCGCGCTACGAGCAGCTCAAACACGCGCGTGTGATGGTCGAGCTGGTGCCGCGCGTGCTGGCGTTAGCGGTGCAGGCGCGCGCCGGCAACATCGGCTTCAATATCGACGCGGAGGAAGCGGACCGCCTCGACTTGTCGCTGGCCGTCATCGAAGCGCTGCTGAGCGCACCTGAACTAGCTGATTGGTGCGGCTTCGGCGTGGCCGTACAGGCTTACGCCAAGAGCGCGCCGGCGGTCATCGAGTGGTTGGCCGCGCTCTGTCAGCGGCGCAACCGGCGCATCGCTGTGCGCCTGGTCAAGGGCGCCTACTGGGACACCGAGATCAAGCGTGCCCAGGTGCTAGGCGTACCCAGCTATCCGGTACTGACACGCAAGAGCAGTATGGATGTTTCCTACCTGGTCTGTGCGCAGCGACTGTTTGCCTGTCGGC
>JANLSI010000796.1:0-2751 GCA_031362345.1 Pseudomonadota bacterium | reverse complement strand
CCAAAACAAAAGCAATTCACCAAAGCCGGGTCGATAGCGCAGTCCGAATAGATCTGCCGCTGCGTCCATCAACACCAAGACCATGAAATAGGCGGCTACCAACGTGAGCTTTTGCCGCTTGGTTGACGTTGCGGTGAGACTCAGTGCCAGGATGATCGGCCACGCGTAGGGCACCCACACGAAAAACGTGCGCATCGGTCTGAAGTCGATGTCGTTGCGCCACAGATAGAGCGCTGTGATGACCGCCGATTGGGCCACGCCCGCCAGTACGTAAACCCCACTGACTGTACGCATCGCGGCACGGCTTTGCGTCAATTGCGCGGGTACCGATCCCACCGCGTCGCGACTGAGGGAGATGCGCAGGGCCGTCGAAGAGATTGCCGCCGAGCTTGCCCGCATGGATGCGGGCACCACAATGCCAGCAGAGTAGCGCATCGCCTTCTCGACGCTCTTGCGATAGAGAAATACTGTCAGCGAAGTAATCACGATCGCCATTGGAATCGCGAACAAAAGACTTGCCACGGCGGCGCCGTCCCAGTTGAGAGCGCATTCTGGCGCCAACTTCATGCTGTCCCTCGCAGAGGCAAGACCGCGTCAATCCGCTGAGAGCCAAGTCTACTGAGAGGCCCTCTGCGTGACCAGCACCTGCCATTCCGAACATGCCCAGCTGCGCAATATTGCTGGCTCATGGCGCCGTCGCTACCATGGATCAAAGCAAAGACCCGCGCCAGCCTAGTGACAAAGGAGAAATGCCGATGGCCGCTACGCAGACCACAGTATCCGCCCTGCTCGAGCGTGCGAACGCCATTCGTCGCGGCACCAAGGTCGACCCCGACGAAGGCTTCGCGCTCGCCAAGCAATTAGCCAAAGCTCGGCACCTCGACACGGCACGACGCCTGGCCCAGTACCTTGTCGACGGCGAAGCGCTTGAGGGACCCGCAGCGATTGAACTGCTGCAGAAGCTCGCACTCTGGACGTCGCAGAATCCTGATGCCGCCGACGACAGCAAGCACGACGAAGCGCTCGCCATCCTCGACCGGATTGCGCGCATTGCCGGGGGTACCACACTCGCTACGACCCGCGATGCCGAGACTCTGGGTATCGCCGGTGGGATCTGCAAACGCAAATGGCTCACCAGCGGTGACCAACGCGTGCTTGAGTTATCGCTCGCCTACTACACGCGCGGCGCGCAGGCCGGCATTGAAATCGACAACGGCTATACCGCCATCAATCAAGCTTTTATTCTCGACCTGCTGGCGAGCGACGACCTGGTGAGCGGCGAGGCAAGACGCGCCCAGGCCGGCGCAATCCGCGCACGCATTCTCAGCGAGTTAGCCGCCCTCGAAGGCAAGCCGGCGTGGGACGGCGGACCGCTGCGCAAGGACCTGCGCTGGTATCACGAAACGCTCGCCGAAGCGCATTTCGGCCTGCGCGATTACGCGCAGGCGACGACGTCGTTGCGCGAGGCCTACGCGCCCGAACGAGGAGAAATCAGTCCTTGGGAACTCGAAACGACGGCACGCCAGTTCGCCTGGCTTGCGCGGCTGCAGGATCCCGCGACGACCACCCTCGTTCAGTTTGAGCACTCTGCGGCCTGGGGCGTACTGCGCGACATCTACGGCCGTGTCGCCCAGGCGGCGGCGGGCTCGCTGTTCGCCGGCAAGCTTGGCCTCGCGCTGTCTGGCGGTGGGTTTCGTGCTTCGCTTTTTCATATCGGGGTGTTGGCGGCGCTGGCAGAGCGTGATCTATTGCGCCATGTCGAGGTGTTGTCCTGCGTGTCAGGCGGCTCCATCGTCGGTGCGCATTACTATCTTGAGATACGCAAGCTGCTAGAGGATAAGACGGACGGGCAATTGGCGACCGACGACTACGTGCAGCTGGTCGAGCGCGTTGCACACGACTTCCTGGCCGGCGTGCAGGACAACCTCCGCACACGCATAGGCGCGAATCTGTGGGCGAACCTGCGCATGATGTTTGAGCCCGGCTACACCACCAGTAGCCGGCTCGCGGAGCTGTACGAAAAGCATCTCTATGCACGCATTGCCGACGACAAACAACGCGTCTTACGCAAGCTCATCATCAAGCCTCGGGGCGACGAGGCTTGCAATCCGAAATACGACAACTGGAAGCGTGAACACAAGGTGCCGATCTTGGTCCTGAACGCCACCAGTCTGAACACCGGCCACAACTGGCAGTTCACGGCGAGCTGGATGGGCGAGCCGCCGGCCTTGATCGACAGCGAAATCGACGGCAATTACCGACTGCGTCGTATGTATCTCGAAGACGAAGCGCCCGCTCCGCACCGCGACATTCGCATCGGCCAGGCGGCCGCCGCATCGTCCTGTGTGCCCGGCATGTTCGCGCCGCTGGAGCTTCGCAAGCTCTACGAAGGCGATGTCACTGTCAGACTGGTAGACGGCGGCGTGCACGATAACCAGGGCATCTTCGGTCTGCTCGATCAGAACTGCACGGTCATGCTGGTCAGTGATGCCAGCGGCCAGATGAACGAAGTCGATGACCCGCCGGACGATCCGATCGGCGTGCTACTGCGGACCACGAGTATGCTGCAAGCACGCGTGCGCACGGCGGAGTACCGCGAGGTCGAAGCGCGGCGCAAGAGCGGTCGTCTCAAAGAATTCATGTATCTCCACCTGAAGCAGGGCCTCGACCGAGAAGACCGCGATTGGCGCGGCTGCCAGAACCCGAAGCAGCTGTCGAACGACCAATTGCGTGCGCGGGGCGATCGCGCAG
>JANLSI010000887.1:0-4822 GCA_031362345.1 Pseudomonadota bacterium | reverse complement strand
AAGAGCTCACCCAGGATGACGTCAATTCTGCGCCACGGAATGCCTTTAACGGTTTTCTCATGTTGTTCAGCTCTAGCGATTACGTCGACATCGATGATAAGCCGAGCGAAAAGCTCAACCTCGTACTGGGCGCCGGCATTCCGGTCAACGTTATCGCCGAGCTCGACCGCAAGATAGACGACGGTCTACCCCGCAGCGGCGTGCTCCGCCAGGCTGTTACTACGGGGGGCCATTTCAAAAAGATTTCCCAATCTCAGAGCACGTGTGTGGATACAGGTCAAAAGCCCTACATCTGGGACATCGCCAAGAACGAGCAAAACTGCAACGGCGTTTACTTGTACTGACGCCGCAGGTTGCGCGACGAAGGCCAGGGCGCCCGTGAACGCCCTCGAATTTCGCGCCGTAGCCAAGTCTTTCGGCACGCGCCGTGTGCTGGATGAGGTGAACTTCGACGTTGCACCCGGTGAAGCGCTGGGGCTGATCGGCGTCAACGGTGCCGGCAAGACTACCTTGCTACGCGCTTTGCTCGATCTCGCCCGTCCCGACAGCGGCACCATCAGCGTATTCGGCACGCCGTCTTTTGAGCCCGCCGCGCGTGCGCATCTCAGTTATCTCGCCGAACGCTTCAACCCGCCGGGTTTCGCAACCGGCGCTGAATTGCTGCGCTATCTGCTGGCGCTGCACGGGCAGACGTTGGTGGTGGCCGACGCCCAGGCCGAAGCACTGGCGCTCGATCTTGAACCGTCCGCCCTGGCGCGGCCACTGCGCGAATTTTCGAAGGGCATGACGCAGAAACTCGGACTCATTGCCTGCATTCTCGCGCGCCGTGCGCTACTGGTACTGGACGAACCCATGAGCGGTCTCGATCCGCGCGCGCGCGTATTGTTCAAGCGCCGACTGGTTGCCCAAAAGGCGGCCGGCGCGACCCTGTTCTTTAGCACCCATCTGCTCGCCGATGTCGAGGCCGTGTGCGACCGCATCGCGGTGCTGGATAGCGCCCGCTTGGTATTCGTCGGCTCCCCAGCGGTTTTCCTGGAACGCTACAGCGCAGGCAATCTCGAAGATGCCTTCCTGAACTGTCTCGACACGGCTGCGTAAAGTCGCACCCACGCGCGCCGCTAAAAGAGCATCCGCTGCTGCCAATACCGCAGCTTCGGCCGAGACAGGAATTGCGATGATAGAAATCCACCCGGAGCACGCCCGCGCTGTGCTCGAGACGCTCGCCATCGGCGTCGTGCTGGTTGATCGCGACCAGCGGGTGAACTGGGTCAATGACTACACCGCGACCTTGCTCAAGCGTCCTGTCGAGGCCCTGCTTGGGCGCTCGATGGCGGAACTCAAGCTGCCCTATGGGCCGCCCGCAGCGGGCGGCGAGCCGGTCGAGGTGCGCATCGATGGCGCCATGCTTGGCATCACCCAGCGTTACGACCATGCGGGCGGCAACGGCGCAGTGCTGCTGTTGTTGGACCGCGATCATGCGCTGATGTGGTTTTTGAACACCCTGGCCGGCGGCGTGCCGGGCTCGGTGGCGACTTCGGGTGTGTTGGCACGGGCTGCCATCCAGCATCGGCTGGATAGCGAGATCTCCCGCAGTCGGCGCTATCACAACGAATTGAGTTGTATCACGGTGCACTGCCAGGCCGTGGCGGCACCGGCGCGCTTGGCCGGCGTGGCGCGTCTGTTGAAAGAACAATTGCGTTGGGTCGACCTGCTCGGTCAGTGGCGCGATGACACCTTGTTGGTGGTGCTGCCCGAAACCACGTTCGACGCGGCCGATCGCCTGCGCGCCAAGCTCGCGGCACTGCTGGCGGCGCCCGCTGTCGAAGCCATCGCCTGCGGCGTAGCGACCTGGCGTAAGGGCGACAACCCCGAACGCATGGTGGCGCGCGCGCTGGCCTGGAATCCGCCGGACTCAGCCCGCCGCAGGGCGGGTGTCCACTATCTCGAAGTCGTGGGTGATGGCGACACTGGCCCGCAACATGAGGGTGGCTGAACAGTATTTCTCAGCTGACAGAGTGACCGCCCGCTCGACCGCCGTCGGTTTGAGACCAGGGCCGCTGACCTTGAAATGAATGTGAATGCGGGTGAACACCTTGGGCACTTCTGCGGCGCGTTCGGCCTGCAATTCCACTTCACAGCCGGCGATCGGATGACGACCTTTCTTGAGGATATCGACCACGTCGAAGGCGGTGCACGCGCCGAGCCCGGTCAGCACCAATTCCATCGGGCGCGGGCCGAGATTACGGCCGCCAGCCGCGGGTGGGCCATCGACTACCACCGTGTGACCGCTGCCCGTGATGCCGACGAACATGGCGCCGTCGACCCATTTGATCGTCGAATTCATAGCGAGTAGCCCTCGGTATTTGGCGCCCTCGACAGGCGGCCGTAGTGTGATGAATGCCCGGTATGGAGACCGCAGGATGGCTTTTAAGCCCAGTAAATGAGTATCTTAAGGGCACAACATGTAAAACCGCACAATATGGTCGATATTTGTTTACAAGTTGTCCAGAACACTGGTTGCGGACTTTAGGCTGCGGAGTTAATTCATGAGCGTTGTGCAACCGATCAAGGCCAAAACCGACGAATTGATACTGCGCTTCCTCGAGCATTGCCACCGAAGGCAGTACCCGGCGAAGAGCACCATCATTCGACAAGGCGACCCATCCCACGATTTGTTTTACATCGTGCGCGGTTCGGTGACTGTCATGCTCGAGGACGAGGAGGGCCGCGAGCTGGTGCTGGCCTACCTCAACGCCGGGGACTTCTTCGGCGAAATCGGTCTGTTCAATGAGCACGTCAACCGCAGCGCCCTGGTGCGCGCCAAAAACCCCTGCGAGATCGCCCAGATTAGCTATGAAAGGCTGAAGGGCATGTCGACTGTGTTCCCCGACCTGTTGTTCGCCATCTCGTCGCAGCTCGCCACTCGACTGCGCAAGATGAATCGAAAAATCGGCGACTTGGCCTTCATGGACGTGTCCGGCCGCGTCGCGCGTTCGTTGCTCGACCTGTGTAAGGAACCGGATGCCATGACCCATCCCGATGGCATGCAGATCCGCGTCACCCGTCAAGAACTCGGTCGTATTGTCGGCTGTTCCCGTGAGATGGTCGGCCGCGTGCTGAAGAATCTCGAAGAGCAGCATCTGATCAGCGTCAGTGGCAAGACCATCGTCGTGTTCGGCGTACGCTGATGTATTCGCGCTAAGCTGCCGCCCGCTTCGTGTCGCGCAGCTTTAACTGCTTGCGGCGCGGCGCCTATCATGGCGCTTTAGAAGCCGGGGTGAGTACGGGTGCCAGAATTCTCTAGCGTCGATGTCGCCGACGGCATCTGGCTCGTCACTATCAATCGCCCCGCGCGCATGAATGCGCTGCATCCGCCCGCCAATTTCGAGTTGGCGGAGATCTTCGCCGACTTCGCGGCCGATCGGAACGCGCGAGTTGCGATCCTGACCGGCGCCGGCGAGCGCGCATTCTGCGCCGGCAATGATCTGCGTTATCTGGCCGAAGGCCATGCGCGGCGCGTGCCGGAGTCCGGTTTTGCGGGACTGACCGCCGACTTTCACCGCACTAAACCGATCATCGCGGCCGTCAATGGCCTCGCCGTTGGCGGTGGCTTCGAGATCGCGCTGGCCTGTGACCTGATTATTGCGGCCGAACATGCCTATTTCGGTCTACCCGAAGCCAAGGTCGGGCTGGCCGCCACGGCCGGCGGCTTGCATCGTCTGCCCCGTCAGATTGGTCTCAAGCCCGCGCTGGGGATGATCCTGACCGGACGCCGCGTCTACGCCGACGAAGCTTTGCGTCTCGGCCTGGTCAATGAAGTGGTGCCCGGCGCTGATGTCCTGGCCCGCGCGCAAGTTTGGGCACGGCAGATCATAGACTGCGCACCACTGTCGATCCGCACCAGTCTCGATGTCGTCAATCGCGGACTGGAAGAAGCCAGTCTTGAGCTCGCCGCCAGTGCCGATTACGCCAGTGTCAAAACACTTTACGCCAGCGAGGACGCTCTGGAGGGCCCACGCGCCTTCGTCGAGAAACGCGTCCCGCACTGGCGCGGACGCTAAGCCCGACGGCCGTCAGCGCTGCGGCCGACGGGCAGTGATCGATATCGCTCGGCCCACCCAGCGCGATCGTGACAGCGCGGTTTGCGCTTCGACCAGACGCCGATAATTCTCTGCAATCTCCGGCTCGAAGGGGCTGGTGCGACGGGCGCGTGTGTCGAAGCCAATGGCCAGCGTCTCCTGGGTGGCGAGCAGCGTGGCATCCCTATAAATCTCCTGATACACATGCACACGCTTCCCATCGCAATCGAGGATGCGAGTCTCGATGCGCAGGCGCTCACCGAGATGGGCTTCCTGCTGATAAGTGACGTGCGATTCCAGGGCGACGGTCGAACGCCCGGCGCGCTCGATATAGTCCAAGGTGATCCCCACCACGGCCTTGTAGGAATCAATGCCGATTTCAAAGGCCTTGATGTAATAGGCCACGGTCATGTGGCCGTTGTAGTCGATCCATTCGGGGACGACGGTGGCCATATCGATGACGAGGCCATGGTCGGGAATCGGATTAGCGTGCATGGTCGGCCCGGTTTTTATGAGGGGTGCCATTGTAGGAGAGGGCACAGTCCCTCGCCCAACCTTGACAGGCCCCGGGCCAGCCACGATCATTCCCGGCCCCGAGCCCGGCGCCGCTTCCTGCAGCGCGCATCGGTATCTCCCGGCTATGTAGCTCAGTTGGTTAGAGCGCGGCACTCATAATGCTGAGGTCGGTGGTTCGAGTCCACCCATAGCCACCAATGTTTTCATCTAGTTACGTTCTCCCTCCA
>JANLSI010000738.1:0-5431 GCA_031362345.1 Pseudomonadota bacterium | reverse complement strand
ACGTTGATCAGCTGCGGCAGCTCGTCGATACGGGTCCTGCGAATGAAGCTGCCGATACGCGTCACGCGCAGGTCGTTTTGCAACGCCCACACCGCACCATTCGCTTCGGCATCCTGGCGCATGCTGCGAAACTTGAGCAGCGTGAAAACGCGACCGCGCCGTCCCACGCGTTCTTGACGGTAAAGGATCGGACCGCCGCTCTCAAAGTAGATGGCCGCTACCGTCACGGCGATGATCGGCAGGGTAGCGACCAGCATGAGGGCGCTGACCATAATGTCCATGACGCGCTTTTCAGAACTGCGGATTACGGCTTGGGTGAAACCGTCAGCAAAGATCACATTGCTGGGATGCAGGGTATCAATACGAATCTTGCCGAGCTGGCGTTCGTAGAAATCGGCCGCCTCCATGATACGGATGCCGTACATCTTGCACTCCAGGATGTCGTCGACCGGCAGTCCTTTACGGCGGTCGTCAGTCGCAACTACGATTTCGTGCACGTCGAGCTCCTCTGCGAGTGCACGCAGACTGCGTTGACCAAGCGCAAATATGCGCTCGTTGCCGACCAGCCGCTCGTCACAACCGAGATCGACATAACCGACCACGTCGGCCGACACCTGATCGACGCCGCCGCGCAGATTATCAATTTGTCGGGCGCGTTCGCCGATGCCCAGCACCAACACCCGCTGGCGCTGATCGTTCTCCTCTCCCGCCACGCAGATCAGGCGACAGCTGGCGATGCTGACGAACGAGCACACCAGCGCCGTGGCGAAGATCGCACCACCCACCATGAGATCGGGTATCAGAAGATAGATGCTGCCCATCACGACGAAGCCGCATACAAAGCTGAGTGCGAGTCGCAACATGACCGCGCTCGGGCGGGTGAGTTGATCGCGGTGGTAGAGCCCCATGGCCGTCATGCCCAGCACAATGGCGGCGACAAAAACCATCGCCTGGCTCCACAGAGGAAGCTGCGGGGCCTTGGCGAAGGCGGAACTGCCGAGTTGAAAAGTAGCGCCGAGATAGATAGAGACGAACAGGATGAGAATTTCCGCGAGTCCCAGCAGCACCAGGGATCTCGGGACGTAGTGCCTGAATATTCTTAACATTTTTCTCTCGTGCGCGCTCGATCGTTGTGCCAGTGCCGTTCGTTTGTAGTCGTGGGGGTATTCGTTTCGGCGGAAACCGCCGCGCACCCCTCATCGCTTCGATTAGAACTAGAGCAAGTGACGTGCCAGCTTATCGTGAAGCTCGCTTACGACCTTTAGCCGTCCCTGGCGTTGCGCCGCTAATTCTTGGGATTTCCGTCAGTTAAATCAAGGTCGCCGATAGGTTGGCGCGGACAGCGTCTGCTGCGGCCAGTATCCGCAGCGTCGCACGGGGTTTCGAACAGACCTGAATTGTCGCCGACAGGCAACAGCTTGCGGCCGCCGCCCATTGAGACGTGTCGCCAGGCGACGACGCCACCAAGCGGCCCGGCCTCGTCACGGCGCGTCAGCCGCCGAGTCGCTCGCGCAAGGCGCCGAGCAAGATCTGTTTCTTGATGGGTTTGGTCAGGTGGTCGTCACAACCAGCCTCCAAGCTACGCTCCATATCATGCTTGACGGCATTGGCGGTTAGAGCGATGACGGGCGTGCGCGGCCGGGCGACTTGGCGTTCCCAGGCGCGGATCGCGCGGGTCGCCGCATAACCGTCCATGATCGGCATCTGCACGTCCATCAGGACCAGGTCGAAGGTGTCGGACTTGAAGCGATCTAGCGCCTCGGCGCCATTCTCGGCTTCGACCACGACATAGGGCTGCTGGCGCAGATAGGCCTTGATGAGCATACGATTGTCTTCATTGTCCTCCACCAATAGGATGCGCGCGCTGTTGGTCACCGGCATGATTGTCGCGGCGGTGACCCTGTGGGTAACCGTCGCTGACCCGGACAGGGCATCCAAGGCCGCAGCGAGTTGCGTCCGCTTGACGGGTTTGACCAGATAGCCCGCGCTGCCGAGATACTGGATCTTTTCGACGCCGGCCGCGACCGTCGAGGGACGAAACAGCAGGATGACCGGTGTGGCATCACCGCGTTCGCGCAAGCTGAGTAGTCCGGCATCGACAGTGGCGGCGCCGGCGGGGTCGATCACTACCGCGTGGTAGGGACGGCCGGCCGCGCGCGCTGTCATCACGCGCTCAGCCATGTCGGTATGCGCCGCGCAGATTTCGCTTGCGAACTGCCAACCGTGCAGCACGCCGGCCAGGGCTTTCGCTGCGGCCGATTGGCTTGCGACCACCAGCACGGTCGCCCCCTGCCCCACAGGTCCTGGCTTAGGAGTGACATCGGGGATAGGCGTCAGTCGCACCTCGAAGTGAAATACGCTACCACGGCCTTCGTCGCTCTCGACCCAGATCCGGCCGCCCATCATTTCGACAAGACGCTTACATATCGCAAGTCCGAGACCGGTGCCACCATAGCGACGCGTGATGGAATTGTCGACCTGGGTGAAGCTGCCAAAAATGCTGTCGAGTTTCGCACTCGGTATGCCGATACCCGAATCGCTCACTTCGAAATGCAGCAGACTGGTTTCCGACAGCGGCGCGGCACAGCGCACACGCATGACTATGTCGCCGTGCTCAGTGAACTTGATGGCGTTGCCGACGAGATTGAGTATTACCTGCCGTAGACGTCCCGGATCGCCGCGCACCATATTCGGCACGTCTGGTGCGAATTCGGTCAGCAGCTCGATGCTCTTGGCGTCGGCTTTCAGCCCATAGATATCGATGGCCTGCTCAACGATATCGACCAGATCGAATTCGATATCCTCCAAGGTCAACTGCTCGGCCTCAATCTTCGACAGGTCGAGAATGTCGTTGACCTGACTCAGCAAAGCCTCGCCGGCGTTACGAAATACGCCGACATATTTTTCTTGCTCACTGGACAAGGTCGATTCGGACAACAGTTCTGCCATGCCGATGATGGCATTGAGGGGCGTGCGGATCTCGTGACTCATACTCGCGAGGAAATCAGACTTCACCCGCGAGGCTGCCAATGCCTGGTCGCGGGTCACGGCCAGTTCGCGGGTCTGCTGACGGACTTGCTCCTCGATCACGCGGTTGCGGGCCTCGAGCTCGCGTGCTTGCAGATCTTTGGCCCGCGCGAGGGCGACCAACAGCAGCGTGACACCGAAGCCCAATACCGCCGCGACCAACACCAAGCCGGTGTCGACGCTACCCCAACGCAGATCCTTGACAGTCAGCAGACGCGCAGAGAAGTGATTGAGGCGCACCGAGCTATCATCGCGCAAGGTGTCCACCACCCAGTCGTCACCATCGCCGGCGGTTGCTTTGCGCGTGTACACAAGTTGCCGACCAGCGACCCCTTCGGATACCGCGTAGAGCGCAATGCTTAAGCTTGGGTCGACGGCCTGTGCGCCGACCAAGCCGGCTAGATCTAGTGATAAGACGGCGCATTCGAACGCTGCGCCGCTTTGGGCGCGAGGCGCATTGGGTTGCACCAGAAACAAAGCCTTGCCGCGCTGTGCTTCGGCAACAGGTGCCAAAGGCACTGCGGCATCCTGGCCGATGACGCTCGCGACCGTGGCACGCGCACTGGCATCGCTGGCCAGCAAGGCGACCACCGCCGCACCGGCTAGTTTGCCGGCCTCCTGCACCACGCGGGCACTACCATCGGGCTCGATGCGAATTCTCGCCATGCCATCGATGAAGGCGTAGCGCTTCAATGAACCGGCGGTGTATTGCGCGAAGCGGGTTTTCTCGTCGTGCTCGTCGGCGGCAATGAAACTAGCAAGATTGGCGATAATCGCATCCGAGGTCCGGACGTTGGCATCGACCTCGTTGCGAACAGAGATGGTATTGAAGCTGAAATTGCGGGTCTCATTGCGCAGCGCGTTGTTCCACGCCATGACAATCAATACGCAGGAAAATGACACGCCGAGCGCGGCGGCGACAAAATAGAAAAACGTCGACGAGGCGTGCCGCAGGTTAGCCTCCGACTTAGCCGCCATCGGCGCTGCTCCCGCCGGGCTAATCTTGCTCAACCACCCAGCACCACATCGACCCGTGCCAGATAGTCAGCGAGCTGCTCGATGCCTGCCTGGATGACCTTGCTATCAGCAGCCAAGGCCGCTCGCTCTATCGCAGCACCGATGTCGGTAATGGGGTCGAAGCCGTAGCCGCCGCCGGCGCCCTTCATACTGTGTCCAATCATGCGGATGTCGGTGAAGTTGCCGGCCGCGAGCAAGGCCGTGAGTTTGTCGACATCGCGGCGACGATTATTCAGGAACCCCGGCACCAGCGCAGCCAGGTCAGGATCAATGGTCACCGCGATACGATCAGTCATGGACGCGCTCCAAGGACGGCAGAAACGAGCATCCTGACAACATTCAATCGCTATCCGTGCCGTCGGCGCCATCGCGATAGCTCGCGGCATCCAACTCGTACTGATTGAGCAATTTGTAGAATTCTGTGCGGTTGCGCCCGGCGATACGTGCGGCATTCGCGACGTTGCCACCGCTGATGCGCAACACACTCACCAGATAGTTGCGCTCGAAGTCGGCTTTGGCGTCCTTCAGCGTTTTAATATGCACCGGTTGCTGGCGCAAGGCGCGCTGCGCCATCGCGAGCGGAATGATGTCGCCGGTGTACAAGGTCGTACACAATTCCACGGCATTAATCAGCTGGCGGATATTGCCAGGCCAGGACGCGCCCGCCAGATAGGTCACGGCATCCGGCGCGAAACGCTTCCTGGGGGTGGCGGACTTGGCGGCGTTGTGGGCGAGAAAATGCTCGAGCAGCAATGGAATATCCTCGGCGCGTTCGACCAGGCGCGGCATCTTCAACGGCACAACGTTCAGGCGGTAATACAAGTCCTCGCGGAACTCGCCCTTCTCAACCAACAATTCGAGATTATTATGCGTCGCCGAGATGATGCGCACATTGACCGGCACGCTTTTGATAGAGCCGACCGGTCGCACTTCAAAATCTTGCAACACCCGCAGCAACTTGACCTGCAAGCCGAGTGGCATATCGCCTATCTCGTCGAGAAATAAGGTGCCGCCGTCAGCAGCTAGGAACAAGCCATCATGACGATTGCTGGCACCGGTGAACGAGCCTTTTTCGTGGCCGAATAATTCGGATTCGAGCAACTGTTCGGGTATCGCGCCGCAATTGACATCGATGAACGCGTGCTGGCGACGGCGGCTGGCGTCGTGGATAGCACGCGCCAGAACTTCCTTGCCGGTGCCCGTTTCGCCGTTGATGAAGACCGTTACGTCGCCCAGCGCCACCAGTTCGGCCTGCTCAAGTAATTCCGCCATGACGTCGCTGCGATAGATGATATTGCGCGCGAATGCCGCCACATCTTCGCGACGACCGCGGCGAATATGCTTATTGATCTCTGCGAGGAAAACATCCCTGGTTATCGGCTTGGTC
>JANLSI010000698.1:0-2397 GCA_031362345.1 Pseudomonadota bacterium | reverse complement strand
GATGTTGATGAAGCCCAGATCGGGGTTCAAGAATTTGATCTTGCGATGGCGCTCGCCTTCGCTGTAGTCGGTAATCTTGCCGTCGAACAGATCACGGCAGATGCGCACATGTTCTTCGAGCTCTGCGACCTTGGCGGCCGGCATGCCCAGGGTGCGGCGCGTGGTGTTGCCAGTGCCGATGCCCATGATGGCGCGACCCGGTGCGAGTTCGTTGATGGTGGCCATGCCGCAAGCCGACAGCGGCGCGATGCGCGAGGCGGGATTGGTCACACCCGGGCCGAGCTTGATGGTGCTGGTGCGGTCGGCGCACAGCGCAAGCGTGGCATAGACCTCGCTGCCCAGCATCTGGGTGTCATACAGCCAGGCGTGGGAGAAGCCATGATCCTCGGCATACTTGACGTCCTGGTGGATGTGCACGTCACCCATAAATACGAAACCGAAATCCATCTGAACTCTCCTTGCTGTGGGATTAATGTTCTGGGGAAAATGCGTGCATTTATTCGCACATTAGAATTTCGGTAACGCCGCCGGCGTCGATCAAGCGGCCAGACAGGCGCTGATGAACCGTCCAATGTCCTTAATCTCGTCCATGCTCACGCTGTGTTCAATCGGGTAACTGTGATATTCGACCGCATAACCCAGTTCGCGTAGCCGTGCCGCACTCTGTTGACCGAAGTTTTCGGCGACCATCGGGTCGCGACTGCCATGGCCGATCATGATCGGCAGACCGGCGTTAGCTGCGTGGGGAGCGATGCTTTCGGCGGTCGCAAAATAGGTCGACAGGGCGATGAGGCCGGCGAGGCGTTCGGGGTAGGTGAGGGCCAGTTCGAAGCCAACCGCACCGCCTTGGGAGAAGCCTGCCACGATGATTCTAGCGGTGGCGATGCCGCGTTCTTTTTCGCGGGCGATCAATCGCCCGACGGCGGCACTCGAGGCGCGCAACTGCACATCGTCGACACGCCGTCCCAATTCCAGGCTGAGGATGTCGTACCAGGCCGGCATCACGAAGCCGTTGTTCAGGGTCACGGGGATGGACGGTGCGTGGGGAAATACGAAGCGTACTGCCAGCCCCGGCGCGAGATCGAGTTGCGGCACGACCGGCTCGAAATCGTGACCATCGGCACCGAGGCCGTGCATCCAGATCACCGCCGCATTGGCCTTGGCCTGCGGTTCTACTTCGACACAGGGTAGATAGATCACAGGGGCATCCTTTTTATACTTGGACGAGTCGGCATTGCGGTTATCATCATAACGGATAGCCGCCGGGTGGCAGCGACCAACAAGGGGGAGCCATGCAGCAGGTGGGCGAGGTGTGCATCATCACGGGCGGTGCCTCGGGTATCGGACGCGCGCTGGCGCTGGAACTCGGGCGGCGGGGCGCGAAAGTGGTGGTCGCCGATGTCGATATCGCCGGTGCGACAGCGGTGGCGGCATCGATCAATGCCATGCGCGCCGATCATGCCAGTGCCGTGCAACTCGACGTCACCGATGCCGAGGCGGTCGCAGCCCTGGTCAAGCACACCCAGGATACCCACGGCCGGCTCGATCTGATGGTCAACAATGCCGGCATTTCCGTCACCGGCGATGCGCGCGATCTCAGCCTCGCCCACTGGCGGCGCGTCATCGACGTGAACCTCATGGGCGTGGTCTATGGCAGTGACGCCGCCTACAAAGTGATGGCCGCTCAGGGTCACGGCCATATCGTCAACATCGCGTCGCTGGCCGGCCTCGTGCCGTTTCCGAGCAATGCCCCCTATGGTGCGACCAAGCACGCGGTAGTCGGACTGTCCCAGGCACTGCGTGCCGAAGGCGAGGACCTCGGCGTACGCGTCAGCGTGGTGTGTCCGGGTTTCGTCGATTCGAATATTTTCAATGCCACCGAAATGGTCAACGTGCCGCGCGCGCAGCTGATCGCCAATATTCCCTTTGCCAAGGTCGCGGTCGACGTCGCGGCGGTGCGTATCCTTGACGGTGTGGCGCGCAATCAGGCCGTGATTGTCTTCCCCTTCTATGCGCGCGCGCTGTGGTGGGGCTATCGAGTGGTACCGGGCTTGCTCGCGCCACTCGGGCGACGTTTGATCCGCGACCTGCGCAAGATTCGCGGCAAGCAGTGAATGTCCGACTAAAGTCGGACCTACAAGGAATAGCATTGGCACGATTGTAGGTGCGACTTTAGTCGCACACTCCCGCCTCAGGAGGCACCCATGATCGATCATAAATTCATCGGCTACCGCCAGCCATCTTTTGAAGCCGAGGTCGAGAAAGGGCGCTTGCGTCTGTTCGCCAAGGCCATCGGCGAAACCGATCCTATCTATTTCGACGAACAAGCAGCGCGTGCGGTGGGGCATGCGTCGCTGCCGGTGCCGCCGACATTTTTTTTCTGTCTGGAGATGGAAC
>JANLSI010000684.1:0-3031 GCA_031362345.1 Pseudomonadota bacterium | reverse complement strand
CGAACAGTGCCCCGGCCAACGCCGGGCGACGCGATGTCAGTGCACACAATCCACACACCAGCGCCACATACCAGTCTGCGCGTTGGAAGCTGCCGCCTGTCCAGCCGAGAAACGCCAGCGGATTGGCGCAGTACACCAAGCCATAGGCGAGCAGCGCCACGACACCGAAGGTCCGCCACACACCACCAACGGCACCAGTACGAACAATAGGGCCTGATCAACCAGCGGCCACATAGCGAGCACCGTCGGCGTGAGCGGCACACGATTGGCGATGAGCGTAGCGGTGAGATTCCAGGTCGGCGGGCGAATTGTTGCCGAGATCCACCAGCACGCCCTGCCATGCATCCACGCCCTGCAACCGCGCGCCCAGCGCAGCGATATCGGCCCGAAAGTCATGCCAACGCGCAGCGCTGAAACGCGCGCGACAGGCAAGTGCGGAGCGCTCGAGTGCCGCGCCCGACAGAGTCTCGCTCGGCGCATCGAGGCGCCGCACCAGACTCACGCCGCTGGTCTGCCCCAGTTCGCGCCCACTCTCCTGCAAAGCCGCAACCGTGCACAGATACAGGCGCATATAGCCGAGTTCGGGAAAATACTTGGCGCCAATGTAGTAGTGATAGAAGTCGTGCTCGTGCAACCACGCGGCGGGCGGCTGCCCGCGCCAGTCATCGAAATAGGACAGCGCGCTCATGAGCACCGCGAGGATGGCGCCGCTCAGCAGCGCTCCGTGCTGCCATCGCCGCCATGTCGCCGGCCCATAGAGCGCAACCAGGCAGGCACCGCCGCCCGCCACCGCCAGGGTTTCGAGGAGATAACTCATTCGGCTGGCGATGGTATGGGCTTAAAACAGCCGTCGCCCGACCACGTAGGTGCACATCCCCAACCAGAACAGCACAGTCAGGAGCAACTGCCAGTCACCGAGTAGCGCCTCGGCTGGCGATTCGCCGGCCTCGCGCACTTCCACCAGCCATTGATAGCGGAACAGCCCGAATAGCACGAAGGGAATGGTGACCACCAACTGCGGGCGGGTCGACATCACGAACAGGCTGTAGAAAATCAAGGCACCGGTGGCGGCCATCTGCGCGAAACGATCGAGCAAGGGCGCGGTATAGTGCTGCAACACCGCGCGTCCCGTACCGTCCTTCCAGTTCAATTCCTGGCGACGCTTGATCGAGGCCAGATACAGTGCCAAACAAAGCGTGGTGACGAACATCCACGACGACACCGGCACCGCGATCGCCTCGGCACCGGCATAGACCCGCAGCATGAAACCGATGGCGATGGAGAAGATGTCGATCACTGGCTGCAGCTTGAGCATATAGGTATGGGCGACGTTCAGCAGTACATAGCCGATCACGATCACACCTGCCTGCGGTAGCACCAGACAGCCGAGCCCGAGCAGAACGTACAACAGCACCAGGATCATGATCGCGCTGCGCCGGCTCAGCTCGCCTGCTGCCAGGGGTCGCGTTCTGGCCTTGACTGGATGGGCGCGATCCTCGGCAATGTCGTGCAGATCGTTGACGATATAAACCGCCGAGGCGGCGACGCAGAACAACGCAAAGGCCATGCCGGCATGGCGCAATGCATCGGCACGATTGAACGCACCGGCGAACAACAGCGGCGCCAGGACAAAAATGTTCTTGCTCCATTCGCGCGGCCGCAGCAGCGCAATGGTCGCAGCCAGCGGCGAGCGGCCAGGGGTGACGGCGATCTCGTTCATTGCGCCATTCTCGCGCGATCCTGGCGCGGCAGCGAGCGCATCACGGCTGGGCCGCCTGTTTTGCAGCCACCACTCGACGCAGGCGCGCCGCCATTGCGGCCCGTGCCCCTGAGGCGTGATTGAGATAATAGGATTCAAAGTAGCCCAGGGTCTCGCGCGCCTGCGCGTAGGACTGTCTGGCAACGCTTGCCTCAAGCCCCGCGAGCACGACCTCGATGGGCACGAAATCGATTTCCGCCTGGTTACGAAAAGCGTCCATCACCTCGTCCTTGTAGATCCACACCAGCGCCGTCAAGCGACCGCCAAGCCGTGCATAGTCGAAGCGGCGGGCACCATTCTTCACCAGCGGCTCTTTGTCGAGAAACAAATACATCTGTACGTCGTGAGCGGTCATCCAGTCCTTGTTCACCGCTTTCTCGTGACCGACCCGTCCGCGTTCGTGCACCAACTTCGTCTTCGCCACCGAGTACTGGGTCAGGCCGGAATATTCCACCAGATAAGGCAGCCGACTGTAATAACCGAGCATCGCCAGGCTGTTGCTGTAGACCACGCGCACCGGCGTATTGCCCAGCACGCGCTGCAGGAGTTCACCACGGTTACGGCAGAACGCTACGTAGTCGGCCGGGTAGAACGCCCATTCATTGGCGATGCCGCGCAGCAGGGTCGGCGCGCTGCCGCCGAAGGGATCGCGCGGCAGCGCGGCGGCTACCAGCGTCACGAGAAAAATACCGACCGCCACCGCGCGCCGTGAACAACACGCCAGCAGGGCCTCGAACAACAGCCACAGGAAGGGCAGTGCCGGCATTAGGCGGCGCGCGTACATGAAGTCACCGCCGCTGTGAATGACATAACCGCCGAACACCAGCAGCGATGCCAACAGCAGGCCGTGAGCGCGGCTCGCGAGCCGCCCTAATTGCGCGCGCGCAGGCCACAATACCAGCGCCACGAACAGCGCGACGAACCAATTGCGTTCGAGAAACAAGCCCACGTAGTAGAAGCCCTGACTGGCGTATTCATCGAGGGCCGACTTGGCGTAGAAGGCGGTCGGAAAAATATCGCCGTAGTAGCTGAGTTTGAACGTCACCAGCGCTGCACCGATGATCGCCAGCGGCAGTGCCACCACCGCGCTGTCGGCGATGCGTTCGGCGAGCGTGGCGCCAGGCCGCGCGATGAATGCGTAGCTGACACCCAGCGCACAGAACAAGCCGCAATGGGGACGCGTCAAAGTTGCGAGCCCCACCAGCGCGGCGGCGAGCAACTGACGGCGGCGATTGGGCACATCGACAGCGAGCAACAGCAGACCGCTGCTGG
>JANLSI010000670.1:0-11296 GCA_031362345.1 Pseudomonadota bacterium | reverse complement strand
CGCGTCCGCGCTGGCGCGCGACGGCGCATCAGCCATCGTGATAGGCGACCTGTTCGAGGATGGCGAGCGGCACGGAATCGGTCACCTCCTGGTGGGTAGCGCGCAGATGGACGCGAGCAACGACGCCGGCCTCGAAGGCTTCGATCCAGCGCGGCAAGCACACGCACCAGCGATCGCCGGGCAACAGGCCGGGAAAGCCGACCTCCAAGCGGGGTGCGAGCAGATCGTTGCCGCGCGCGCGCGCGAACAACAAGAATTCTTCGTTCATCTCCACACATATAGTGTGCTCGCCGACGTCTTCCGTGCAGGTGTTGCAAAGCCCATCGCGAAAATATCCGGTCAGAGGGTCGGCAGAGCAGGTTTCGAGTGGTGTGCCGAGAACGTTAAGAATGGCTGGCATCGGTATTTTTTTGCTATCAAAGGTGGGGGCATTGACCGATACACCCGGTATCGCGGTGAACTCGACCGCGCCGGGGCCGCATGGATGCGGGGCCGGCGAGCGTCTCGCGCGACCTAGGCGACGACAGTCCCTGCGTTGCATTGAATGTTAGACTTGGGCTCATGCGCCGGGCAAGGCATATCGCTGCGGTCAGGCGCGGACTTAACCTTATTCCACCAGCCCCGATATCGTGCCACATGCTTAGACATCTGCCCGCCTGCGGTCTACTGCTGCTCATGGTTTTGGGCCTGCTGCTGGGACCGCATGTCGAGGCCGAGGAGTCGCGGCTGCTGGCCCCCGACTGGACATTGGAGAAGGTCGGTGGTGGCAGTGTGTCCCTGCACCGCGACGCGCGCGGCGTGCCGGCGGTGTTGTTCTTTTGGGCCAGTTGGTGTCCACATTGCGGCGCGGCGCTGCCCGTCATGGAATCCCTCTACCAGGAATTCGCACCGCGGGGTGTGCGCTTTTATGCCTTGAACATCTGGGAAGATGGCGACGCGGTCAGCTACTTCCGCGTGCACGACTACCATCTACCGCTGTTCCTGACGGCCGACTTGGTGGCCGAAGAGTACGGCATTGAAGGCACGCCCGGCGTGGTCGTCATCGATCGCCAGATGGGCATCAAGGAGTTGCACGTGGACGGCGTATCGCCGCGCGAGATGGCCGACGTTCTGCGTCAGTATCTGCGTGCGGAACTGAATCGAGATATCGTCACCCAACGGTGACGGACACGGCCATCGCCGTCATATGATGGCCCCGCATGACCACACAGGGGAGCTTAACCATGTTGGGAAGACATAAAGAGACGAGCATGCCGGCGCCGCACGACGCCTTGCCGGGACGCCAGATAGCGATGCCGGTGCCGGCCCGCCACTTTGTGCTCGGCACGCCGCTGGTCGCACCGTTCCCGGCCGGCTGTGAAGTCGCGTACTTCGGCCTCGGCTGTTTCTGGGGCGCGGAAAAGTGTTTCTGGCAGATGCCCGGCGTCTATACGTCGGCCGTTGGCTATGCCGGTGGACTGACGCCGAATCCTACTTATCAAGAAGTCTGTAGCGGACTGACCGGCCACAACGAAGTAGTGATGGTGGTGTTTGATGCAGCGAAGGTCGATTACGGCACCCTGCTGAAGGCGTTCTGGGAAGCCCATAATCCGACCCAGGGTATGCGTCAAGGCAACGACCTTGGCACGCAGTACCGCTCTGGCATCTATTGCACCAGCACAGCCCAACAGCAGCACGCGAGTGCGTCGCTTGAGCGCTACCAGACGTCTCTGGCAGCGGCGGGCTTCGGCCCGGTGACCACCGAAGTGCTGCTCGCGCCACAGTTCTACTACGCCGAGGAATACCACCAGCAGTATCTGGCCAAGAACCCGAGTGGTTATTGCGGCCTCGGTGGCACCGGTGTGCGCTGCGCGGACTGACGAGAACTCCCACCGTGATCGGCAAGCTCCGCACGGGCTTGCCGGTCAGTCATGTCACTCCACAGGTCATATTCGATGAGCACCCAGACATGGAATCCAGATGATTACGCCCGCCACGCGAGCTTTGTGGTGGAGATGGCGGCTGACATGGTTGATCTGCTGGCACCGCGTGAGGGTGAGCGCGTGCTCGACCTCGGCTGCGGGGACGGCGCCTTGACCATCAAGCTGTTGCCTTACGGCTGCGAGGTGGTGGCGGTCGACAGCAGTGCTGAACAAATCGGCGCGGCCTGCTTGCGCGGCCTTGATGCACGGGTCATGGACGGTGAACGCCTGAGTTTCCATCAGGAATTCGATGCCGTAATCAGCAACGCCGCGCTGCATTGGATGAAGCGTCCGGCGGCAGTCATCGACGGCGTGTGGCAGGCGTTGCGAGCCGGCGGGCGTTTTGTCGCGGAAATGGGTGGTGCCGGTAATGTCGCGACTGTAGTTGACGCCATCAGTGCCGTGCTTGCCGAGCGCGGCATCGACGCGAGCGCGTGGAGCCCATGGTATTTTCCGACCCCTGCGGCGTATCGCGAGCTGCTAGAAAGTCGTGGATTCGTGGTTGATTCCATCGTGCTATTCGAGCGCCCGACGCCGCAGGCCGGTGACGTTGTGCACTGGCTGCGCCTGTTCGCACAGTCCTTTGCGGCCGCCTTGCCGGACAACGAGCGCGAAGACTTCTATGTCGCGCTGGCTGAACGTTTGGCATCCAAGCTGCGCAATGGAGATGGGCGCTGGATTCTGGATTACGTGCGCCTGCGCTTCACGGCGCATCGACCGGCCTGAGTGTGGTAGCGATTCCGCGCTGAGCCTGTGGCGCTCAGACCGGCTGAGTCAGCCGGTCGACGTGGGCTGCGACGCAGTCACCGAGTCGCTCCAGGTTGTAGCCGCCTTCGAGCACCGATAGCAGTCGTCCACCGGCATGTTGTGCGGCGACTTCCATTAAACGTTCGGTCATCCACTGGAAGCAGTGGGTGCTCAACTGCAGGTCGGCCAGCGGGTCATCGCGGTGTGCATCAAAACCAGCCGAGATGATCACGCATTCTGGTTTGAAGGCATCGAGCTTGGGAATAATCTCTTCGCAGAAGGCGCGTTCGTAGGCGCTATCGGTAGCGCCAGCCGGCATCGGGCAATTGAGCGTGGTGCCGCGTCCACGGCCGCTGCCGGTCTCATAGGCCGCGCCGGTGCCGGGATAGTAGGGATATTGATGGGTGCTGATGTAGAGCACCGCAGGATCTTCCTCGAAGCTGTGTTGCGTGCCATTGCCGTGGTGCACGTCCCAATCGACGATCGCAATCTTATCGAGACCATGTTGACGCCGCAGATAACGCGCCAGGATCGCGACGTTGTTGAACAGACAAAACCCCATCGCCGCCTCGCGCTCGGCATGGTGCCCGGGCGGGCGCAGCACGGCGAAGCCATTGCTTATCTGCCCCTGGACCAGGGCGTCGGCGAGCACCAGCGGCGCGCCGGCGGCGAGCACGGCGACGTCGTAGGATAGCGCGGAGATCACCACATCTGGCGTATCGAGATAGGGTGCGCCAGCGGCGCATGCCTGGGCTGCGCGACGGATATAGGCCAGGGTATGGCTGTTCTCGATCACCGCGATATCCGCCGGCACGGCCGCACAGTGCAGTAACTCGCCAAACCATGAGCGTGCCGCCAGGGCATGACGAATGGCACTCAGTCGCGCGGGCTGCTCCGGATGGCGCGGGCCGGTGTCGTGCGCAAGAAAACGATCGTCGTCAATAAGGCCAGTGGCCATAGTCTTGGAAGTCCTGAACGCTGTGACTTTCGATGCGGGTGCAGGAAGCAGCAGCGGGACGTGGCGAGCGCCAAGTCAGTTAAACGGCGACCTGCGCGAGGCAGGTTGTCGCCGCTTGCATCAGTGAACTTCCGCAGCGGCGGCGGGACGTGAAGGAACCGTCGTCGAGCTGGTTTTGGCCGTCGCTTTGGCGCGGCCTTCGTTGTCAACCAAGCGTTGGTCGGCGGTGTCTGCGTGGATCCAATCGGTCAGGACATTGCCCGCTTCCGAGAGGATAACGTCCAAGGCCTTGTCCTTCTCGTCGGGCTTGCGGAATTCATCGTCGTCTTCCTCGGTTTCCGGGGTGACGACATCAGCCGGCAGCGGCGCCAAGCCGCGCGCTACTCGAATCTGGTTCTCGCGCGTTCGCTGATCGGCGCGAGCTTTGTCGTGCTCGTTGCGACGCTTGTCCTCGCGCAGCGACAGAGATTTCTGCTTCTGTGCATCACTGACCGCGCGTTCGGTCGCAAGCAGTGCTTGAAAGGCGCTATCGGTAGCAATGCGTTTCTCGTGCAACTTGCGCACGGCGCCGATGCGATCCTCGGAGTAGGTCACCGGCGTGAAGCCGGCAGGATCGATCGCGGCCCACGGCAAGGCGTTGTCCAGCGATCGCTCGCCGTGCTCGTCATCATCGAACATGTTCGGGAAGCCCACATCGGGCACCACGCCTTTATATTGCGTGCTGCTACCGCTGACGCGGAAGAACTGCGCAATCGTGGCCTTGAGCTGGCCGAGCTTGCCATTCATGGTCTGATCGAAACGGTTCAGATCAACCAGGTTTTGCACCGTGCCTTTACCGAAGGTCGGTTCGCCGATAATCATGCCACGGTGGTAGTCTTGGATCGCGCCGGCAAAAATTTCCGAGGCCGACGCGCTGTTGCCATCGACCAGCACCGCGAGCGGACCTTTGTAATCTACTTGCGGCTCGGTGCTGCGCTCGATCTGCACGCGGCCCTGGGAATCACGCACTTGTACCACTGGTCCCGGTCCGATGAACAGGCCGGTCAGCTCGGTCGCCTCGCTCAGGGAGCCGCCGCCATTGGCGCGTAGATCGATGAGCAGGCCTTCGACGTGTTTGGCCATCAGTTCGTCGATTATCTTGCGCACATCGCGGGTGGTGCTGCGATAGTTCTCGTCACCGGCGCTGCGCGCCTCGAAATCCATATAGAAGGTCGGCAGCGTGATAACACCTATCTTAGCCACACCATTGTCGCGCTTGACCTCGATGACGGAGCCTTTGGCGGCCTGGTCCTCGAGCTGAATGGTGTTACGTATGATCGCGACGGTGGTGGTCGGACCGCCGAGCGCGGTGCCCTTGGGCAGTACCTGCAGGCGTACCACCGAACTCTTCGGACCGCGGATGAGATCGACGACATCGTCCAGACGCCAGCCGATGACATCGACCACTGCGCCCTTATCGTCCTGGCCGATGCCGACGATGCGGTCGTCGGCGTGCAGCTTGCCGCTCAGGTCGGCCGGACCGCCAGCCACCACTTCGCGTACCACCGTCAGTTCGTTGTCGCTCTGCAGGACTGCGCCTATGCCTTCCAGCGACAGACTCATGCGGATCTTGAAGTTCTCCGAGGTGCGCGGCGAAAAATAAGAAGTATGCGGATCGATAGCCGTGGTGTAGGCATTCATCAAAGTCTGAAAAACGTCTTCACTATTGAGCTGCGCGGTACGGCGCACCAAGCCGTCATAGCGTTTCTTGAGCGTCGCGCTGATCTCCTTGACCGGTTTGCCGGCCAGCTTCAGCGAGAGGATGTCGTTCTTGACGCGCTTGCGCCACAACTCATCGAGTTCCGCCGTGTCCTTGGGCCAAGCGGCTTTCTTGCGATCGAAGTCGAAGGACTCGTCGAGCGCAAAATCGAACGGGTCGTCGACCGCCTTGACGGCGTAGTCAACGCGCTCGCCGAGGCGCGAGCGAAATCGCACGAACATGTCGAACAGTGGATTCAAGCTCGAACTGCGCAGATAATCGTCGACACGCGTCGCGTTCTGATCGAATTCGTCGATGTCGGCCTGGGTGAAATAGCTACGCGCCGGGTCAAGCGCATCAATGTAGCGCTCAAGGATTTTCTTCGACAATGCGTCGTCGAGGGGCACATTGCGGTAATGATAGTTGCTGATGACGTGGGTGATGAGACGGGTAGAGCGGCGATGCTCCGGTTGCGGCTTGAGGTCTTCGAGCGCCACCACGGGCGCATTCGCCCAGGTCGGGGCGGCGAAGATCAACGACAGCAACAGGGACAGGAATACGGTGGCCGGATGTCTCATAAGTTTCCGCTGGGTTGACGAGGCGATTGGGTTACGCGGCGCAAACCGCAAGTGTAGTCTAGCGTATTTGTTGCGATTTCCAGTATAAATCCTTGTTCCGCACGCTATTGGATTCCCAATCAATGATGGTCTTCCCGACCAGTCTTTGGCCGCTCGAAACGCTGTGCCGAACGCCGCCGGCGAAACCCAGCTGGGTCGCGGCACGAGGTGCATTGTCTTCATGAGTGAGACCCGGCCGGCTGACTTTAGGTTCATCGCCACGCAAGCAGCCCTGGAATCGTTATGCGAGGAATTGCGCGGCGCGATTTGCATTGGGCTCGATACCGAGTTCGAGCGCAGTCGCACCTTTTACGCTGAACTGTGCCTGGTGCAGATAGCGGCACCAGGCGTGCTGGCCTGTATCGACCCGTTTGCGGTCGATAGCCTTGCGCCGCTGACGGCGCTGCTGGCCGCTGGAGCGGCGACCATACAGCTGCACGCCGCCCGTCAAGATCTTGAGGTCCTCTACCAGATCGACGGCCGCCTGCCGGCGCCACTGCTGGACACTCAGGTGGCCGCTGGGTTAGCGGGCTACGCCGACAACATCGGCTACGCCGACCTGGTGCAGCAGCTGCTCGGCATTACACTCGACAAATCCCAGACCCGCACCGATTGGCGCCAGCGTCCGTTGAGCGCGGCGCAGCTCGACTATGCGGCTGCCGACGTGCTGCATCTCGCGCCCTGCGCGCAACGCCTGCTGGAGAAGCTCGCGGCCTTGGGGCGCGGGGCATGGCTAACGGAGGACTGCGGCGCCTTGCTCGCTACCGATGGTTTCCGTCAGCTTCCTGAGACCGCCTGGCAGCGCCTGCGTGGTCTGCCCAATCTGGCCGCCGCGGCCCAGGCACGGGCGGTGGCCCTGGCGGCCTGGCGCGAGACTACCGCGCAGACTCGCAACTTGCCACGCGGCTGGGTACTGAAAGACGACGAGCTGTTAGCCCTCGCCGGCAGGCCGCCGGCCAGCGCCCGCGAGCTGGCCACGCAGTTCGCCCATAACGGCAACGTTCGACAGCATGCCGAGACCATTGTCGATGTCCTGCAGGCACCGGTGCAGGCGCCGCTGCCGCGCGCCGCGCGCCGCCTCACAACCGCAGGCCGCGCCGAACTCAAGCAACTCTCGGCCCGTGCCCAGGACATTGCGCAGCGGCTCGGCATCGCGGCTTCGATTCTCATAACTCGACGTGAAGTCGAGATGTTGGTATGCGGGGAACTACCGCCACGCTTGCGCGACGGTTGGCGTGGCCCGGTACTCGCCGAATTGGTGGCCCTGAGCGCCGACACCCACGACGACGGCTGGTGGGAATCCTGACCGCCAGAAGGGCGTGCCTTGCGCGTTGGCTAGGCGCGCTTGCTGATCGCTATTCATGACCGCGCATTGACGCTACGGAATGGGCGCGCGAAGTTGGCGGGCGGCGCTATCCGGATTGACGCGAGCCAGGACGAGGCTGGCCTCGTCATCCTGCAGGTGGGCGTGTCGCATCTCACGCTCGGTGAGCTTCCCGCCTTTCACGCGTTCGTCAGCGGTGTGCCGGTCGATATCGCGATCAAATTACGTAGTAACGGTAGTAGCCTGCATGCCCTGGCCGTGTCCGCCAGCGGCAGGGTGCAGATCCGTAACGGCGGGCCAGGTGTGATTCGTCATGGCTTTGAAGAAGTCGGCGACAACCTCGTCTATCACTTCATGAGCGCGTTCGAAGCGTTCCGCCGGTCGGGCAGCGAAGCACTGCTCGAATGCGTGGCGGTCGACTTGGCGTTTCACAACGGTGTCGCGCTTGCCAAGAATTCCATGGCGCTGCGCACGCGACGACTGCACGTGCGCGGCGGCGGACGCGTCGATCTGAACGATGAAAGCCTGGACCTGGTATTCAAACCGGAGGCCCGCAGCACCATCAAGTTGCAGAGTCTCAAGGCCGTGGAGAAGGTGCGCGTGCGTGGCCCGTTCGCCGCGCCCGAGATCAGACTTGATAGCGCGCGCCTGGTCGGGCGTGCCGCGCGCTTTGGTCTGGACGTCGCCAATCTCGGCGGCGGCGCGGTATTCAATCGGTTGTTGCGTGGCAAGTCTAAGCCCGGTCTGTGCGCGGGCGCGCCGGGGCTCAAAATGCCTTGAGTCGTCGGTAGGCGAACAGGACCATGCGCAACAGCATCAAACCGTGGCGGAAGCGTGAGATCTGGGTCTCGCCGTAGCGGCGCGCGGCGTTTCAGATCGGGATTTCGAGCGTTTTCAAATTGAATTTGGCGGCGCCGAAGATCAGATCGAAATCGCCGAAGGGATCAAAATCGCCGAAATAGTGGCGGTTGGCTTTGAGGGTGATGTAATCCTCGCGGCGCAATACCTTAGTGCCGCACAGGGTGTCGGTGATGCGTTGGTTCAACAACCAGCTGAAGACGATCGAGAAACACCAGTTGGCGAGCAGATTGAGAAAACGCATGGCGTCCTGTTCGAGGGGATAGACCAGCCGTGAGCCCTGCACATACTCGCCCTCGCCGCTGGCGACGGCGTCGAAGAACTTGCCGAGTTCCTCTGGCGCGACTGTTAAATCGGCATCCAGGATCATCAGCACCTCGCCGCGCGCGGCGTCGAAACCTTTGAAGACCGCAATCGGCCTTGCCGTGGCCATCCTGGCGCATAACCTTGATGTGCCATTGCCCGGCGTGCGGCTCGCGCACGGGTTCGGCTTCGTCGAACGTGTTATCGACACTGTGGCCTTCAACGAAGATGATCTCGATGTCGGGACAGAAACGCGGCATACGCGTGATGGCGGGCGCAATATTGCCCCGCTCGTTGCGACACGGCACGATGACCGAGGCGCTGCGCGGTCGCGCGCGGACCTGACGCAGGGAGCGGGCAACGACATAATTGCGTAAGCACAAGCGCTGCAGCCCCGGCAGGGTTGCCAGGTAGCGATTGACCAGCGGCCCGAGCCCAGCCAAACGTCGTGGCAGCAATTGGCGCCATTCACGGCGCAGCACTTGAAAACCCGCCAGATTGAGCAAGCCCGCAATGTCGTCGGTCGAGAGTACGTTCTGTGGCTCGCTCGGCATCTTGCGCGCGCAAATTTCAGCTAGACGCAGCAGCGGCTCCCAGAAGCAAGCGTAGTAGGCCACGATCACACGCGTGTGCGGTCCGCACACGCGTGCAGTTGGGTGAAGGTCGCCTGACAATCGTCGAGCGAACCGATAGTGTCGACGATGATGATGTAGTCGAAGGGCCCGTCGAGCGTCGCCGTCCAAGTGCTAGCCTCGATATCGGCCGCGACGAAAGTATGTTGCGGATACTGCGTGCGGGCGACGGCGACCATCGCCGCACTGAAATCCACGCCCACGCCATAGGCAGGATGCAAGGCCGCCAAGGTCGCGCCCGTGCCGCAGCCGAGCTCCAGCACCCGCCCGCCCGCCGGCACCAGGAACTTTAAATAGCGGGTATCTTCGTCGTGAAAATAGGCCGAACGCTCGCGCCACTGCTGGCGCACGCTGGCGTGCTTATCCGACAGCGCCTTGATGCGCGCCTTGCACATCAATCTTCACCAGGTCGACGCGCTTGAGCCCCCACGCGCTGACCTGCAGATCGAGCGTCGTCACCTCGACCGGCAGGCCCTGCTCGCCAAGTTTGTGGTCGCCGGGATGAAATGGATTGAGCTGCAGATACGCACTGCCGGCGGGCTCGGCCGCCGCTGCGGCGACGATGATCACGCGCGCGGCGAGTTTGGCCTTGGTCAACGCCCGGCCTGCGGTTCAACGGCATCGGCTGGGAACTCCCCGACGGCATCCATCCCAGTTATTCCTATCATCCTGATGAGGCCTAGCTCGTCGGCTGGGCTGCGGATCTCGATCGCGGCGCCATCGTACCGAAGCAATTTATCTACGGCGGCACATTCTTTTTTTCGAGCTTGCAGGCCAGCACTCACCTGGCTGACGCGATCGCCAGCGGTGCCGGCGCGACGCTGCGAGACAAGCTCGCCACGGCGCCTTACTTCAACCTGTGTTGCGCAGTGCTGAGCATTTCAAATGGTCGGCCTGTCCACTGAGGACCTGCGACCCGGCGCAGTTTTTCGCTACGCCGGTAACAGTGCTGGTCATTGCCGACACGTATCTGGACGAGGTCAGCGCGCAGGGTCGGCGCATTAGCGTCGCGCAGATACTGGCAACGCAGTCTACGTTCGTGCCGGTCATACGCTTCGCACCCAGGCTGGCGCGCTTGGGCTACGACGTCGCGGTGCAGTTCAGTGCTTCCGATCTGCGCCATCCGCTGCCGGCGCTGACCATCTATCGCCGGCGTTAGCCCCCTGGCGCGTGGCGGGTTGCGCTACAGGTAGTTGGGAAATTCTTTGTCGAAGTTCGCGTGGGACAGTTGCAGTACGTTGAGGTCGAAGCTCAGCAAAATGTCGCCCTTGGACTGACGCTCCAGCAGGAAGCGGAAAGCGGCTTCAATGCAGGCCACTGGCGTGATCTTGCCAGCAGTCAAGCGCTGATAGGTGGAATCCATCAGCGTGACGCGATGATGGGTCCGTCCGGCGGAATCGGACACCACCACGCTGAACACCATCAAGGCGCCCTCGTTTGGTTTCTGCTCGACTTCAATCATGGCACTTCACCTTGCTGCAGCCGCAGTGTAGGGCGTGTTTCGAGCAGGGTGCAAACCCCAGGCGTATTCATTGCTTGACGATTTCGAGCAGCTCTATCTCAAAAACCAGCGTCTCGTTGGGTCCGATGACCGGGCCGGAGCCTTTGACACCATAGGCGAGTTCCGCCGGAATCGTCACCATCCAACGCGCGCCGGTCTTCATCAGCTGCAGCACTTCGGTCCAGCCAGGAATCACGCTATTGACTGGGAAAGTCACCGGCTTACCTTCGGTTTTAGAGCTGTCGAATTGGCGCCCGTCGATGAGCTTGCCGGTGTAGTGGACCTTGACCGTGCTGTCGGCGGTCGGCTGTGCGCCGGTGCCAGCGCTCAGCACTTCGTACTGCAGGCCATCGGGCAGGGTGGTGACGCCTTTCTTGGCCTTGTTCTTTGCCATGAAGGCCTTGCCTTTGGCGAGATTCTCGCCAGCCATGGCTTGCTTTTTCTCGCCGGCTTTCTGAGCGGCGCCGCGCATGGCATTTTCCATGGTCTCGGCAGATAGACGCGGCGCGGTACCGGACAGTGCGTCCTTGACCGCCAGATAGACCGCGTCGGCGTCAAGCGGCGCGCCCTGGCGCATCATGCTGTGGGTGAAATTGATGCCGAAGGCGTAGCTGAACTTCTCGGCATCGGTGTCCAGCGCGGTGCCGACCGCGAGTA